>JAFUGC010000004.1 GCA_017469565.1 Clostridia bacterium
ATAGTTGATTCAACTACAAAAATAATAATTCGAATTCTAAATCAACTTCGTGATCAAAATCCCTCATATAATGTGGCACGTTTTAAAGAAGATATTCTTTCATTATCTGAGTGTTCTGCTAAAAATGATGTATTAATTTTGGAACTTTTGCTTGCAAAAGATATTATTTTAAAAGCCAAAAAAGAATCATACTTAAGAGCAGTTGCCTTGGATAGATATATCAAAAGAGAATCTATTCGTAAGTTTGATTTTTTAGGTGCATTTGGAAAAGCAGAACGGTTATTATATTTAAGGTTTAAAAATACACTTGATGAAGCAATGCAGCGAATACTTATTTCTATTCCAACTATAGAATTTCAAATAGCTGCACTTGAGCAGACAATTGCTGCGGAAGATTTTTTAAGAGTTTCTACAAAAATATACAAAGAAGCTTTTGAAACAATAAATGAATCGCAGGTTCCAAATCTATATTCTGAGCCTATCAATCGATTGGCAAAAATGATTATTCATCGCAGTGATTTGTTGTTTGAAAATGACGAAGAATATCAAAATCAAAAAATTTCCTTAAGTAGTATATTTGAAAATCTGCAAAGGCTTGAAAATGAATCAGATAGATATGAACACATGAATGAAATCCAAGTTGAAGAACTTAATGCAAAGAGTATTTTAGCTCATATTTCATTTAAAATTGATTCTTACATATTAGCCAATCAAAATGAGAAAGATACTTTCATTGCTGATATTGATGCTATATTAGAACAAGGATTAAACGAAGATATTGATTACATGAAAAATGTTATTCCGAATTTTTATAGAAGACTTTGTATAATGATAAGAGTTTTGTATGATGGTGATACATTAAGTTCTGAAGTTGAAGACCATTTATTTTTTAAGTATTCTTCTCTTTTAAATCCAATTTATTGTGAAGATTATGATTGGTACATGTATGAAACTGAAAAAAGTAAAAAATATAAAAAATACAACGTAACACTTCCAAGTGAGTATTGCAATATGGTAGTAATAACATACATGTCAAATAATATTCCAATTATTTTAAAAGAAAAATATAATTATGATGAAGAAGTTGATGACGAAGTTATATCTTCTTTCGCGAATATGTATTCCCATTTTAAGAACAGTTGGAACATCTTTAAAAATGAAAATCTTCTGTCTTCACAATTGGTTCCAGTCAAAGTTGAATTATCTGATAACCCTATAGAATATTACCTTAATGACTTAAATGATAAAGCCCTTGTATCTGAAGTTCTAGTTTATACATTAGAAGGACTTATGTTAAAAGGAGAGGGCGAATATTGCTCTATCATAGATGTTTTTGAATATGTAGAATATAGTCATTTATTTATATTCGATACAGAATCAGATTTAAACATTACGTCTTTTTATAGTGATAAAAAAACGGAAGATATTGCTATTTCAAAAGATTATCGCCAAAAAATCAAAGAACTTCTTAATGAAATTTTTCCGGAATTATCGTCTGCATATTCTTACATTTTCGTTGATACTTTGACTTCTGTATTGTATGAAGAGCTCAAAAGGTTGTTTACAGTATCTGAAGAAAAGTTTTCTATTAGTGACACAAATACTGATGTTGCATATTTTCCTAAGTTGGTGAAAGGTATCTATAATAAAGATACAGAATTGAAGATTGAACTTCCTAAACAATTTTTTAACAATAATACAAAAGCAATTTTTATTCACGATGAGTTTGATACTTCTAATTTTTATAGGCTACTTCCATATTTGCCTAATCTTGAATTCATAGTAATATCTACTGAACAATTTAAGAAATTTGCAGAGTATAGTCAAGATAATCTTATTGGCTTTCATGGTCACTTAATTGATTGTGTGGGCTCTCAACTTAAAAATGATAATTTTCCAAAGAGAGAATGGACAGAAGAAAAAAGAGCCTCATTTAATGAAATAAAAGAAACTATTTCTAAATTGGCACTTTTAGTAGTTGATGTTAATGATGAAAGCAAATTTGATAAAATTGGCAGACCCAGTAACTTAAAAACTTTAAAACAAGGTTTTACAATGGTGATTGGATAACAAAACGGTCAAAACGGGACAACCATTTTTGACGTAACATAAAAAAAGAGTGGTAAGCTTTTGCTTACCGCTCTTTTTTGGCTCGGGTGGTAGGATTCGAACCCACGTACTGTCAGAGTCAGAGTCTGATGCCTTACCGCTTGGCGACACCCGAATTTGTTATCTCAAACTCAAACATGACCAGCTCCCACATGAGCGATTGGCTTCCATTCAAGTTTGGTATTGAAAAATGCAATTGCATTTATCACGAACCATGATAACAGAAAAAGGGGGTAAGTTGCAATACCTTTCCAAACTTTTTTTAAATTTTTCTTTTCCATGAGCGTAATGAGTAATGCCTGAAGGATGGATATGAAGATTGATATTACCGTAAATTTCAAGCCAAATATCAAATTCATGTAGGTAAAATCTTGGAATAGCCAGACCTTTAAGACATCTATCAGTGTGATGAGTACTGATACTAAAAACATTGGCATGCCCAAAATGTAAATCATCGCGTCAATGAAGGTAATATCCACCCTTTTTTTAGTAATCATCTCTTTAAAAAACTTGTGAAAACACTGAATATGTCCCACAGACCATCTTAAACGCTGCCTAAAGGATTGAGAAAACTTCTGTGGCTGTTCATCATATACAATGGCATCGGAAGCCCATCCAATTTTTCTGCCCTTTATGATATTTTCAATAGAAAACTCGATATCTTCTGTAAGCGTATCAGAATGCCAACCATTCGCTTCTTTTAACACTGACATAGAAACTGCAAAACCCGTACCATTTACTAGTGGCGAAAGTCCAAGCCTATATCTTGCATAGTGATAAAACTTATTCATCGTCCAATAAAAAATGGCATAGTTATCAGAGATCCATGTATCACCGCGGATTTCTAATGTCTCTATACCCTTGAACGATTTCTTCTCCCTCGCAAAATTTTTCGTTCATTTTCTCAAAAAAATCTTCTTTGACGATATTATCCGCATCAAAAACGCAAAAAACATCATACTCATCAGGTTTTTCCTTGAGAATTCTGTCCAAAAACCATTCTAATGCATACCCTTTTCTCCTTTTTGTAGGATCCGTACGCTCATATACAATTGCTCCTTCAAATTTAGCATCTCGTGCTGTGTTATCCGTACAATTATCTGCAATTACATAGATATCTAAATTATCATAAGTCTGATTTTTCAAACTTTTAATAGCCTCTCTGATGACTCGTTCCTCATTTCTTGCTGCAATCACCGCCATGAACTTATGATGTTTATCGATGATTTTAGGCTTTTTCTTTTCTTTCAAAAAAGCAAAAAGACATATAAAAAGTTGATAAATCCAGAAAAACATTAAAAGATAAAACAAAATTGTTTGTGTAATTAACAAAAAACTCTTTAAACTCATAGAAACTCCATAAGAAAACGATTTCTAATAGTTTCTTTCATTTTTCTAAAATTTATACACAAATCCCATATCAATTGACCATGAATCCTTTTTTAAATTTAATGACTCTTATCGATATATTTGGCCAGCTTTTCAGGAATACTTCTTGGGCCTCTGATATTTGTAAGTCCATATTTCTTTAGAACTGGTAATGGATACTGGTCTTTGTCATACCTCTCCACAAGTTCTATTTCCATATCATTTTCTGTATATTCTTTTAACCCAACACGCGTTGCCTTACATCTTAGCATGATAGCAGAATATGGTACTCCCAAGTAAATATACACCGCATCACCAACTTGAACATTTTTAGGTCCATGCCATACAACAGATTTGTGTGTTTTAAAATAAGATAGCACATCAAACATTTTAACATTAGACGGAAGTACCCACGCATTTGAGCACCTTGTCATATCATAACTTTTATCTAATAACTCACAAATCTTTTTTGTTTTCATGCTACCATCTAATTTGATAGTAATCCAACTGTCTTTATTCATATGATATCCTGGAAATATGAGCTTGTGATCAACAATACTGCTTACTTCTTCTTTTTCACATCTTAAATCAATAATTTCGATTTTTTCATCAGAAGAAATCCCTAATTTGGAAGCAGAAACTGTAAGAAAAGCTGCATACCATTTCTTGCTCTGTTTATTTCTGAGAATTGCGTTATCATCAAATTTCTTCCACAAAAACTCTAATTCATCACCATATTTTGCTTTTGCATATGATATCACTTCTTTTGATTGGGCGCTCTTAAAAACATTGGGAAAGGTACATTTAGCAAGCACATCCTTCAATTTTTCCTCATACGCTTCTCTGACTTTCCCCACAAATTCACCCACAGAATCTTCAATATCTACAAGCGAATATTCCTCATCACTTGCCAAATCAATTAATTTTGAAGTCATCATATCATTGGTTACTTCCACTACCATTTCAAACTGTTCTTCATAAATTCTTGTTTTGTATATATATGTATTTTTACTTTCTTGGAAACCATATTCAATGAGCTTATTCTTATCTATTGATTTATTTCTCAATTCATTTTTTAAATTTCTCATAATTTTTTCTCCTTCATAACAAAACCATAACACAAAAGCAAGAGATTATCAACTAACCTCTTGCTTGTATCTACATTTTAAGATTTTTGCTGTTTTTTAGAAGTAAATGTACAAATAAGCACCACAATGGCACAAATGGAAACTGGTAAATAAAAACTAATTCCCCTATGCAACACCATAGCACTATTAATATAGGCTTCTGTAAAGATTGGTTTAAATATTGATACAAAAGCTCCCTCACTGACTCCAACAGACCCCGGTGATGGAATACCTGATACTGCTCCAAATACCATGGATTGCAATGCAACCATTAAAATATAATTCTGCTCAGGAAGTCCAAGTGCATGCAATACGCAAAATGGTACAGAGTAATAAATCACTTGCTGGACAATTGCCACTGAGAACTGCCTAAAGAGTACTGTTCTATTATTCCTAATGTATTTAGCACTTTCATTATACTTTTCAAGTGCTTCTCTCATACTATTTTCTTTTTTCTCATAATTTCGAATCTTAAACCATTTCAAAATTTTAGCTGCAAAATTTACTAAAGCAGTAGAAACTTTTTTGGAAGTCATACCAATAATGATTAAAACTAAAGAAGAAAAATTAAGGATGATTCCCACCGTAAAAAGTGCGGTAACTCCCGCATCCATATAATCATGCAAGAAAGCTGCTGAGATGAGTTCCATCAGTATAGTAACTACCTGAAAACTCATTAAATTTAATAGTAATGCCGTGGTGGAAGAAGAAACTTTGATGCCATCTCTATGCATATAGACAATCTGCATTGGCTGACCGCCAGAGGCTGCCGGAGTGATAGCACTAAAAAATGCACCTATCAGCGTATATTTTACTGTCATCAGCAAATTGCATTTTTCCCCCAAAGCCTGTAAGGTTCTACGCATATTAACCGCTTCACACAAATAAAAAATCACCATGCACAACAATCCAAGCAAGATGAAATGTATTTTGGCTGAAACAACAGTATTCAATAACTCCTCCATATTTTGATCTTTTAATAAAATATGAAAAGTTAAATATATCAAAACAAAAAATATTGTAAAGTTTAATAAATATTTTACTACTTTTTTCTTTTTTGGATTTTGTGAATCATTTACATTATGTTCTATCTCATTTTCAATCATTTCCATGATCCCTTCTTAAAACATTATCGAATCTATCACTAATACTTTTAATAGTTTACTCCATATTCCTGTTATTTAGTCATACTATTATTGTACTACTCGAACTAGTACAATAATAGTATATCTGTTTCATTTTGTCAAGGAAATAATATATATTTCGCATTTTGTGCGTTGCTAATTCCGTAGTATAATGTACTGTAGCGCTTATGATATATATTTTTAAAACCCAAACCTAACCTGCCTTCGGCACCCCTAGTTTTAAAAATATATATCATAAGTGCTACAGTACATTATCCTATGAAATTTGTAACTTTTGTACAAATTATATTTTTGTGATATAATCTTAGCACTATGGAAAAGGAAAAGAGAATTAATTATATCAATGAATATTTAAAAAGAAAATTTGGTGAGAGAACTCTTAAGATTGGGATTGACGGTGGTTTTACATGCCCGAATAGGGATGGTAGCAAGGCATTTCGGAGGATGTATTTTTTGCAGTGAACGCGGAAGCGGAGAGCATCTTGCTTTTGAAACCTCCATTGAGAATCAGGTAAAAAATTATTTTTCTTCCTATAGAGCAGCTAGGGCAAATAAATTCATTTTATACTTTCAAAATTTTAGTAACACTTATGATAGCTTAGAAAAGCTCAAAATGAAGTATGATACCGCATTAAACACCGCAAGCCAAGTAATTCAAGAAGAAAAATTAAGCAAAGAGATAGTAGGGCTTGATATTGCTACCAGACCAGACTGTATCAATGAAGAAATTTGCAAATTACTTGCGTCGTACCAAGAAAATTACCATGTTTCTGTTGAATTAGGACTCCAAACTGCAAACGATGCCACCGGATCCCTTATTAACCGTGGATATTCTTCAAAAGACTTTACATGTGCCGTGAGCCTTCTTAATCAATATGGAATAGATGTCATTGCTCATATCATGGTGGGACTTCCTAATGAAACCCATGATGACATTGCAAATACCGTGCATTTTTTAAATCAGCATGATATCCAAGGAATTAAGATTCATTCCACCTATGTTGTAAAAAACACAGCACTTTGCAAGCTTTATGAAGAGAAAAAATATTCTCCAATTACTCTTGGAGAATATTTAGAAGAAGTTACTTATATTATTACACACATGAATCCAAATATTGTGATTCATAGAATTTCCGGGGATGCTCCAAAGGAATTATTAGTTGGCCCAGAATGGAATTTGCATAAAAAACTTGTGATGAATGGTATCTTTAATCGATTTGAAAAAGAAAATCTTTGGCAGGGGATGTGGTATTAATCCTACTGCCTTTTTGATTTATTTTTCAATAACAAAATGATGATAAAAATCACAATGACTACAACTGCATAACTGTCTATTTGAATTCCAGATTCTTTATTATCTTCTGGTGTATACGGCTCAATTGTTTGATTTTCTATTGTCTCATTCTTTACTATCTCATTTTCAAAGGTTTCACTTTCCGTAGCCTCACTACTCTTAGGATTACTTTCTTTAGTAGCATTTTCTTCCGGTTCATCTGAAAGAAGATTGTTAGTCTCCTTACTATTAGCCTCCGTATCATTCCATAGCCCTATCTTTTGATCCTTTGCTTTACTTTCTGCTTCTTTCAGTTCCGTAGCATATCGATAGTTATTCTTTAGCATATAGGTTTTTGCTAGTCCTTGTTCTAAAAGCTCAATCTCCAATAGTTCATCATCCACCCATATCCATGCTAATTTTCTGCCATATCTATCTTCTCTATCTGCCACATCATCATACTCTATTTCAATCTTTTTTGCATTTTCTAATTTGTTTTTTGTATATAGCGATGCTTCATTACCATAAGGTTCTTCTACTTTATTTTCTCCAGCAACTTCTGGCGTATTGATTCCTAGGAACCTTACTCTAACATTTTCACCATCGAGCATAAATCTTGCAGTATCTCCATCCGATGTCTTAATGTATCCAACTTCAATCCTTCCAGATTCAGTATTAACAGCATATACAGCTGGTATCATCAGGCAAATAATAGTAAAAATAATTAATAAAAATTTTTTATTCAACTCTCTCACTCCAAATTTTAAAGTATATTTACAATTCAATCCAATATCTTTGAATCACTCCGGATTTAGACAAACCAATTTTATCTTCCACTTCGTTTTCTAATACTCCTCCATTTTTTATGATAGTTTTGGATGAGCCAATATTCTCTTTATCACATGTTAATAAGACTTTTTCTAGATTCTGTTTTTTGCACTCATCAAGCATCAAGCTAAGCATTTGAGTTGCATAACCCTTCTTCCTCTCGGAAGGTAATACGCTATAACCAATATGTCCACCATAGTTTAATAGAAAATCTGATAAATAATGTCTAAAATCAATCATTCCTACCACTTTATTATCACTTGTTCTAACCCCTAAACAGACAGTTGAAGGCACATAGCCATCACCATATTTTTGGGTTAATCTCTCTTCAAAATTTGCCCATTCCTCATACGTTTCACAATCTTCCAATCCTGCACAACCATCAAAGCTATCCTTGTTTTCTAAAAAATCTCTTTTGTAATTCATCACTTGTTCTGCATATTCTTCCGTTGGCATTACTAATTTTAAAATGTTCATACTATCATCTCCTATGATAAAATTTGGCTGTGTTGTATCTTGATGTATTATTACTTCTTGACTTTTTTCTATACTACTTCCCTATTTTCATGCATTTTTGAAATGCCGTTGGCAGCGGATATTTTTCCTTGAGTTCTTCTTGCGATACCCAAAGAAATCTTGAATTCTCCTGTTCTACCATTACCAAATAACATTTCATATACCAATCGATGTGAGTAAAAACATGCTTTGCCTCTGTTAGAAATGAAATTTGCTTTACTTTTAAATTCCAGTTAGTCAACAATTCTTTCATTTCCTCTTCCTTATAATATCCCTTTCCATTTGGCAACTGATACATGCCCGATAGCAATCCTTTTTCCATTCTTTTTTCAATGGCTATTTTGTAGCTTTCTGTCATCAAAAGAAAAACCGTCTTCTCTTCTTGCTTTCGTTTTACTTTTTTAATTCTGACTGGAATTTCTTGCGTCAAATTTTTCTCATAAGCCACACAGTTTTTTTGAAGCGGACATTTTTCACACTCCGGCCCCCCATTTGGCAAACAAACAAGCTCTCCTAGCTCCATCAAAGCCTCATTAAAATCACCCGATTGCTCTGGCATAATTTCTTTTAAATCCTTTTCTATTTCCTTTTTGGTTTCTGGAAGTAAGACATCTTTTGTACTCCCCACTACTCGTGAAATCACACGGAGTACATTTCCATCCACAGCCGTTACTTTTTCATTGAAACAAATGGATGCAATCGCTCCTGCCGTGTACTCTCCAATTCCCGGCATCTTTATCAGGTCTTGATATGTAGTGGGCATTTTTCCATCATACTGCTGCATCACAACCGTAGCCGCTTTTTTCAAGTTTCTAGCTCTGCTATAATATCCCAGTCCTTCCCATAATTTTAATAACTCTTCCTCATCAATATTAGCCAGACTTTTTACAGTAGGAAGCTCCTTCATAAAACGATGATAATAACTTTTCACTGCTTCAATTCTTGTTTGCTGCAACATAATTTCAGAAATCCACACATGATAAGAATCCTTATCTTTTCTCCAAGGGAGTTCTCGTTTATTCTTTTGATACCACTTAAGTAGCGGCTCAACAATATTTTGTAAGTCTGCTTGCATTTTTCTCTACTCCTCCCTAATGTTTCATGCTCATTTTATCAATAGTTTTTTAATACTAGTATACATTCTTGTATGAAAATCCAAAGAATCATAAAACTTGATTGCATTTTGATTATAAGCAAAAACATCTACCAAAACATATTCGCAATCATTGCTTTTAAAATAATCTTCTATTTTTTCTATTAAAAGTTTACCGATTCCTTTCCCTCTGGCACTCTTGGTGACAACAAGTTCTGTAATAACGCCTCTTTTCGGGCACTTATAGTCAAGATAATCATATTCCCCATATGTAGGGATTATCCCCATAATTAGTCCAATTGCTTTATCCTCTTCCACTGCCAAAAAGCATTTACCATGATTCTCATTCACTTCTTTCAAATCAACCAGTGCCATTTTTTCATGGTATTCTGGATGAACTCTATCTAATCCGTCTTTATCGATAGAAACAAGGTATTCTTCTAATTCCGTTAATAAATCTCTAACATCATTTAAATACTTCTCTTCATACTCTATCATTTGCATGGCACCAACTCCTATTTATTTTATCACTTACATTTTTCAGCCTTGTCTCTTCTTATCATCTATTCCATCTTTTGAA
This sequence comes from Clostridia bacterium, assembly GCA_017469565.1. Lineage (GTDB taxonomy): Bacteria > Bacillota > Clostridia > TANB77 > UBA1234 > UBA1234. The sequence continues at coordinate 10,040 of JAFUGC010000004.1, forward strand.
ACAAACTAGCATCCACACCACACTTTGGACAAAGAAATCCTTCTGGCAGTTCTTCACCATAATACACATATCCACAAATGGTACAAATCCAAGCAGTTTCTCCTTTTATCGTCTTTACTTTCACAAACTCATCTTTGTGCTCGCGATAATAATTGTATGTCATTTCGATATCATCTTTGAAAGTCTTGCCATCGACATATCTTGCAATGAATAATGTATGTGTTTCATTCTCGATTCTATCTTCTATCTCAAGCTCCAAATATCCGATAATATCTTTTGGCACTTGGATTTGATTCACCTCAAAAGTTTCTATCTTTTCAAATTTATCATAGTCCCTAGCTGAATGAAATCCAAAATTGTCGATTACATTTCCATCCACATTCTTGCTTAAAATAGCTAGTACAAGATGGTTCTGCGAATGTAACAATTCATTTGTGTAGTTAGTCTTATTCACAGAAATAGAAATCAAAGGCTTTTCTCCACTAGAAATTTGGCATACCGCATCTACAATGCATCCTCCTCCAATCGTAGTCAATACATACATTCCGTGACTAATTTGTGTAATAATCTCTTTCATAAAGACCTCCTTTTCAAAATCAAAATATTCTGCCTCTTGATGCCTGATTTGTTCTCCTTTGTATTCAATCATTTATGATTCTATATTTAAATTCCATCCATAATCATCATGATATATCATTTGTCTTGTCATTCCACCATCGATGCAAATATTTTCTCCAGTAATAAAACCTGCCTTTTCAGAACATAAGTATAATACCATATTTGCAATATCTTCCGGTTTTCCAACTCTTCCCACAGGTTGTTGCATTGCATCTGCACCAATATAGTTCTTTTCATAAGTATCAATCCATCCAGGAGAAATGGAATTCACTCTTACTTTTCCTGCCAAACTAATTGCTAAAGAATGCGTTAAGGCAGAAATTCCTCCTTTTGCAGATGTGTAACTTTCTGTTTCAGGCTGGCTCATTCTATCTCGAGATGATGAAATATTGACGATTGCTGCTCCCTGGTTAAAATATGGTTTCAATAATTTGGTAAGATAAAATGGTGCTGTTACGCCGACCTTTAAAGCATATTCAAAATCTTCATAAGATGCTTCTGATATTCCCTTCATTGCTGGTGGTGCATTATTGATTAAATAATCAACATGACCATAATCAGAAATTACTTTTTCTGCAAATTCTTCTAACGTATCTTTATTTCCGATATCTCCTTTAAAATAAGGATTATCATTGATATCAATCACACAAACAATAGCCCCATTTTCACTAAATTTATGAGCGATACTTTGTCCAATCCCATGAGCTCCACCAGTTACAACAACAACTTTATCCATAAAATCTTTATCACATTCTCGAGTCATTTTTAACGTTTCACTCATTTTATTCTTTCCTTTCCGTTATATATTTTAATGATTATCTTAAAATCATTTTTCATTTCACAATACATGTTAATTTTTGTAGTCATACTCCCAGAAACTTAATTTTCCATTCACAGGAATAGGTTCTATTTTCTCTACATTTTCTAACTTGAAACCATATCCATCCCAGTAGATATCATTTACAGCATGAGAATATACTAGTGGATTCTTTTGTTGTAACATACTCCTTGCTTTTTCATCAATGATAATGCACTCTGTTAGATTCGCTTTAGCAATAATACATCCAATGGGATATTCCAGATGGTATTGTTCAAATTGTTTCATTGCCTTTTTATCAACACTCTTGCCTGCATGGATTAAAAATTCTCCGCGGTATTTTGTCTTCCATGTTCTGAATTCATATTCCTTGAATCCCTCTGCAATCAGAGTTGCGAAAGGCTGTTTAATGGTTAAAACTTTCATCGAACGCACTCCTTCCAATTCCATTCTATATCTTTAAAGACTTTTCTACTTTGATACAACTCTATCCTCTTCTGTTCGATAAATCTTAATTTTTCTTTACCCCAACTTATCTCCATTTTCCACTTGCTCATCAGGTTTGATTAACACAACTCCTTGCTTACTATAAGTTCCTAATACTAAAACTTCTGACATAAAGTCTGCTATTTGTCTTGGTGGAAAGTTAACAACTGCTAATACTTGCTTACCAATTAAATCTCCACATTGATATACTTCTGTTATTTGAGCAGAAGATTTTTTTATTCCTATTTCATCACCAAAATCAATCTTTAATTGATAAGCAGGTCTTTTAGCTTTTTCGAATACTTTTGCTTCAATGATAGTTCCTACTCTTATATCTAATTTCATAAAATCATCAAATGTTGCCATGATAAAACTTCCTTCCCTCTGGATAAGTTCCTGTTTATTCATCAAACCAGTTCAAATCAATATTTGCTTTTCTGGCTTGTTTCAACTGTTCATTTCTTGGTATATGATACCTTTTTCCATTTTTCACAAAGTTTGCTCCTGTTTGTTTAAAATAAAAGGGAACTTGATACTTTTTACATTGTTCTCTTGTATTTAAAATCCAATCATAATGACACTCTCTTGCATTATCTCCGGATTCACCACCACAAGTAACAAACTCTATTTGATGGCTTTGCAAATACTTTTCAATATTAATTGATTCTAACATGGGTTCATGGATTATTTCTCTATGTTTGATTGGCAATTCTAAAAAAATAGGTAATCGTTCCTCTGCGGTCTCTTGATTTTCACAAGTAGAACAAATTGTGACATTGTCATATCCGTCATTCCAGTCTTCCGGAATGCAATTTTTAAATCTCTCTATTCTTTTCGTAATAATTGTAAAATGCAAATCTTGCCTTAATCTTATCATATTCCAAATTTCATTTCTCCAGCTGTCCGCTTCTTCTATCAAGAAATCTGAAGTCATGCAAGTATATACGTTTTCTCCAGGCTCTAAATAATAAGAACCATCTCGATGTTTTTTGATACCTAAGTTAAAATCTTTTGTCTTTACAACGATATTACTATCTTTATCATACATGCTGTCTCTCCTAAACATATAGCAGTTTAAACAGCCGGCCGATTTTTTATGGCATCCATGCCAAGGATTCCAGATTGCCATACTCCATCCCCTTTTATTTCTCTATATCAAAATATAAAATCTTTTCCTCTCCATGCTCATCTAAAAATCTCGCTCCGAATTTTTCATAGTAATTCTGTAACGTTGTTTTTAAATATAGTCTTTTGATTCCTTTTTCTTTGGCTAATTTTAAAATAGCATCATTGAGTATCTTTGAGTATCCGTTTTCCTCGATATTCTTTTTTCACATACATAGTGGCATACCAAGGCTTTAAATCCCTACGTTCTTCCATGTCATACTCAAACATCGAAATAAAACCAATTAATTCTTTTCCATCTACTAAAATTATTTTTTCAAAATATTCGTTATTGAAATTCTTTTTTATTTTTTCTACTTTTTCTTCTAAAGTTTTACTAGAATTTGAGCCCCATTCTTCTCGTTCCAAAAATGCAACCTCTTCAATAAATTCTAGTTTATCTTTTAGATTATGGATTTCCACAGACTTCTCCTCATTTCTATCACTTCATCGATTACAAAATTTTCTTTAGTATTTTCATCTCATAAGCATATTCTTTTAAGGTTACGCTTTCATTTATCTTTTCTTCATAAATACCATCAAGCCTTTTAAATCCATTCTTTTCGTATAAGCAAATTGCTGGTTGATTAATAACTACCACAAATAATCTTAAATATTCAAAGTGATTATCCCTTGCTGCTTTAATTGCATTTTTGATTAACAATGAAGCATATCCTTTTCCCTGATAGTTCACATTTACTCCCAATCTGTCAATATATATAGCTTTGGCTTCTTTATTTTCCCATTCCATATCATTTTCTGCCCCATTAGAATCACACAAAGTGCAAGCAGCAACAATATCATTGTCTTCTTCTAATATATAAAGCCTGTGACTATTAATATCTTCCTCAAAACATTCAAACGGATAGTATTCATTCCAAATACAGATATTATTTTGATTCATATTATCTACAATGCTTTTGTACATTGTTTTTATAGCACTCAAATCATTTACACTTGCTAATCTAAAAATCATTTCAATTCCTCCAAGAAATTATTTATGGGCAGATATGTTCTCATCTATCCAGCCTTATATCATAAGGTAATTATTGGTCAATTCTTTATCACAATTATATCATGTAAATATGATATTGTTCAATCTTCATTAATATTTTTAAATATTAATGGATGCCCCCAAAAGCATCCATTTATGTTCTGACGTATTATATAAATGAGCAATGAGGTATGACTAACTTTCCACCCTCATTATGATATAATAGCAGTTGAAAGCTATAAATTAGAAAAAGTGTTATAGTTTCCTGCTATATTCTAATATGATATAATTTATAGGTGAAAATAATGATAAATGGCAAGACTGGTAAAGATATAAGAAAGTTAGCTGGTGTAAAGGAAGATAACAAAGTCGTGTTTGAAAAGAATATATAGTTTAAAATATTAAAAGTTGATGGAAATCAAATATGGTTTGAGGAGGGATAATGTGGGAAGTTTAGAGTATTTAAAACATGAGGTGTTAAAACCTGGATATATCATGTGTAATGAATGTAAAAATTTAGACAAAAATGGTAATTGTAAAATATATAATGGAACACCTTCTAAGGAAATATTAGGAGGAAATCCGTTCAAAAAGAAAAACAATAAAGAAGTATGTGAGTACTTTACTATTTAATTCTATTATCTTCTTTTACCATTCTAACAGCAACCATATTTAAATCATAACAATAGCCATCATGAATCCCCCTTTTTAATAATGGACATTCAAATTCGTCTTTCATCTAAAACCTCTAAAATTTTCTTTATAGATTCATCAAAGGTATTAAGTTTCCTACTCCATTCTAATATGATATAATTTACTAATGCAGCAAAAGGTGGATTACAAAGTTATAGTTCCCTACTACATTCTGATATGATATAATTATTTAAGAGAACTTATTAGTGAGGGTTACAGGAGTAAGTATTTTGAAACCAATAAATTAAAAACAAGTAATATCAAATTGCTTGAATTATTAGAGGAGATGGAGAAAAATGCCTAGTAATGATTTAAAAGAAAAAATACTTAATATAAAAGATTCAGAACAACTGGCAAGGTTTATTATGGTAAATAATATCTCCTTAGAAGTTGATGATGAAGAAATACAGACTCATTTTGAAAAATATCTTGATTTTGGAATATTAGAAGAAAATGATACTATTTATGATTTAAGAGATAAAGCATCTGCAAATAAGTAGGTGCTTTTTTAATAGTTAAGATATTAATATTTCCAATATTATATACATGGGAAAAGATTTATTGAAGACAAAAGCAATAGATACAGGACATTTTCACAAAGGAATGAAACCACATACGCATCATGGAGCAATACATAACGAAAATGATGGGCCAAAAGGAGCCACTATTTTAACATCAAAAGAAAGAAAAATGATTGAAAGAGTAAAGAAAATTTGGTATAATTATGTCAATAAGTAGGAGTTAGTGTGGAAAAACACTCATTTATGAGAGTTCTGAGTTCGAGTCTCAGCTATTTATTGAAGATACTGTAAAAGGTGTCTTTTTTATGCTCAAAAATAGGCAACAAGTAGGAAGTGAGATGAATGGTGAATGAACAAAACTTAATGCCAATAGAGGAAGTTAACTCGAGAAGAACTCCTGAACAATATTCAATAGATAGTAGAAAAGCAGGTATTGCTTCAGGTGAGGCAAGAAGAAAAAGAAAGAAATTTGCTGAACAGATGAATTTACTCATGTCATTGCCTGTAAAAGATATGAAAGGCAAAGATATTTTAAAGAGTTTAGGAATAGATGATGAGAATGCAGATAATCAAATGCTTTTAATTGTGTCACAGTTTCGTAAAGCTGTGAAAGGCGACATGGATGCTTTTAAGCTATTTCAGAATACGTTGGAACCGCCTGCTGAAAATGAAGGCGGAGTATTCGGAGAAATAGAAGATACATCAGAAACGGATGCGATGATATATGGCGAAGATAGTTATAGTTCTCTACTACATTCTGATATGATATAATTAACAGATTATGATAATTATATTTCACGAATATCAAAAATGGTGGATAATGGGCATTCTGTATAAATTTCGAAGGTGGATTACGAAAAATACGTTGCAACACATGAATTTGCACATACGCTTACATATCAAGAAAAGTATAAATCTTTTGTTGATGCTGATATGAAAAAAATAAAAAAATTTAATGAATCCGTGAAAGAACTATATAAAGATTATCAAAAAGAATTATATGATTTATTTGAGGAATCAAGGCAATTAGATATTAAATTTGTCATGGATACATCTAGCTATACAGAAGCCGACATTAATAGAAGAAAATATCTGGCTGAACGAATGAATAATATTACAATATCAAAGTATGCTAATGAGAATGAAGAAGAATTTATGGCAGAAGCTTTTGCAGATTATAAGCTCGGAATTGAAAAGAGTAAGTATTCAATTAAGGTTGGGAAATTAATAGATGAAGTGTTTAGGAGGTAGTAATATGATGTATATGCCAAAGTGTATTACCTGTGAATATTTTAATAAGAAAATAAAATATCCAAATGTATGTAAGCATTATGAAAAAATTCCAGACGATATATACAATAATAAGAAAGAATGCAATAAGTATAGAGAGCAAAAATAAAAATATTGATTTCAAAGCATTAGTGAAAACTAGTGCTTTTTTATTGCCCCAAAGCAGTTAAGGCATATAAACTGGGTATAGTTCCATACTACATTCTAATATGATATAATTGCTTTAAATTTAACCGAACACAAGAAATTGTTATAGTTCCCTACCACATTCTGATATGATATAATTCATCAATCTGATTATTGTGTTAAACTAGTGTTATAGTTCCCTACTACATTCTGATATGATATAATTGAGAGAGATGGCGAAGAGATAAACAAATGGTTATAGTTCCCTACTACATTCTGATATGATATAATCAAGTAGCTTTGAAAATGAATATACAATTAGTTATAGTTCCCTACTACATTCTGATATGATATAATTATAGATAAAATCTCAGACGATTTAAACTTGTTATAGTTCCCTACTACATTCTGATATGATATAATTTTGCCACTTAGATTATCAGCTAACATATGGTTATAGTTCCCTACTACATTCTGATATGATATAATAAATAAATTACTTATTAAAACATCGTTTCAGTTATAGTTCCCTACTACATTCTGATATGATATAATTGAACTTAACGAATATGATAGGGCGGAACTGTTATAGTTCCCTACTACATTCTGATATGATATAATATAATATCCCCCCAGAAATCATATAATACTGTTATAGTTCCCTACTACATTCTGAT
>JAFUGC010000015.1 GCA_017469565.1 Clostridia bacterium
ATAAACCAATTCTATATATCAATGTGATGAATGCCATGAGTGTTGATTGTGATTGCGATGCTCATCAAGGTGATCCAGTAATGGCAGATATCGGAATTGCAGCATCATTAGATCCAGTTGCAGTGGATCAGGCTTGTATTGATATGATATGGAATTCTACTGATCCAGGAGCAAAACAATTACAAGCAAGAGTTGACAGACAAGAAGGAAGACATATCCTTCCTTATGCGGAAGAAATTGGGCTTGGAACAAGAGAGTATGAGCTTGAGGAGATATAATATGAAATTTTTCGCTTTGAGAGGAGATAGTTTCTATGAATACTAGAAAATTTGGAAAGACAGGAAAAGATATTTCTGAAATTGGACTTGGAACTTGGCAGTTAGGAACAAAATGGGGAGAAGAATTTAATGAAGCAGAAGGATTGAAAATCTTGGATGCTGCTTATCGCAGTGGTATTAATTTTATTGATACTGCTGATGTATATAATGGAGGAAATAGTGAAAAAACAATAGGAAAATATATTAAAACGCATCCTAATCATTTTTTCATTACTACCAAATGTGGCAGAAAATTAAACCCTCATACTGCTGAGATGTACACACCTGAAGCAGTGGAAAAATTTATTGATGATAGTAGAGAAAGAATGGGAGTAGACCAGCTTGATTTAGTTTTACTTCATTGTCCTCCTACTCCTGTTTACAGTAAGAAAGAAATTTTTGAAAAGTTAGATGAACTAAAGAAAAATGGAAAAATAGCTGCGTACGGAGTAAGCATAGAAAAGGTTTCAGAAGGTTTGGAAGCAATGAATTATGATATTTCTGCCATCGAAGTAATCTTCAACATGTTCAGACTAAAACCGTTAGAAGAACTGTTTCCAAAAGCTAAAGAAAAAAATATTGCCATCATTGTAAGAGTGCCTCTTGCAAGTGGTTTGTTAACTGGTAAATATAATGAGAATACTAAGTTTGGTCCAAAGGATCATCGTACCTTTAATCGAGATGGAAAAGCGTTTGATAAAGGAGAAACTTTCTCAGGTGTGGATTATGATTTAGGCTTAAAGGCTGTAGAAGAGCTAAAACAGGTATTTCATACAGAGGATTTAGTGCCTTATGCATTGAAATGGATATTGATGCATGATGCAGTCAGTGTTGTGATTCCGGGAGCAAGTAAGGAAGAACAGGTTTATTCCAATAACAGGGCAACAGAGCTTCCAGACTTAACAAAGGAGCAGATGGAAAAAGTGAAAGAAATTTATGATACGTATATCCGAGAAAGTGTTCATGATAACTGGTAAAATTGGAAGGCAGACTTGGGGATGTTCACGGTTTGTCCAATATCATTAGATGAACAATGCATTTTAAAAAGATGACTACATGATAAGAATTTTAGTTAAGAGAAAAAAGGAGGAATTTTCAAATGGAGAGAAAGGTAAGAGTTGCGCAAATTGGTACAGGAAAGATGGCTGTATACACCATGAGATATGTTTATGAAAAGGGAGCAGAAGTGGTTGCAGCATTTGATATTAATCCAGCAGTGATTGGCAAGGATATTGGAGAAATTATGGGAGGAGAAAATAAGGGGATAGTTGTTTCTTCTATGGAAAATGCAAGAGAAGTTTTAGAAAACACGAAACCAGATATCGCTATCGTCATGACTATGAGTTTGATGAAAGATGTTGAAGAGGCATTAACACTTTGTGCAGAACTTGGCATTAATGCTATCACTACATGTGAAGAGGCATTCTTCCCTGCCAATTCAAATCCTGGAATAACCAATAAATTAGATGAAATTGCAAAGAGAACCAATTGCACAATCACGGGTAGTGGTTACCAAGATATTTATTGGGGGCAATTGATTTCTTCTATTGCAGGATCTACGCAAAAAATTACCAAAATTAAAGGAAGCTCAAGTTATAATGTTGAGGATTATGGAATTGCTCTTGCAAAGGCACATGGTGCTGGACTTTCACTAGAAGATTTTGAGAAAGAAGTGGCATCAGTTGATAAAATTTCTGATGAAGAAAGACAAGCAATTATTGAAAAAGGAGAATATCTTCCATCTTATATGTGGAATGTAAATGGATGGCTAGCAGAAAAACTAGGACTTCATATTACATCACAAAGACAAAAGTGCGTCCCTCAAACTCATGAAACAGATTTAGAATCTTCTACCTTAGGAATGACAGTAAAATCAGGAGATGCCACAGGAATGAGTGCCGTAGTTACTTCAGAAACAGAAGAAGGAATTGTGATTGAAAGTGAGTGCATTGGAAAAGTATATGCGCCAGATGAGTTTGATAAAAATGAATGGACGGTATATGGAGAGCCAGACACTACTATCGTAGTAAATAAGCCAGCAACAGTAGAACTTACTTGTGCAAGTGTTGTCAATAGAATTCCTGATGTTTTAAATAGTAAAGCAGGGTATGTTCCTACAGCGGAGATGGGAGAGTTATGCTACAGAATCAAAGCCTTGAATGAGTATGTGAAATAACGGAAATTAATATGAAATTAAGAGATAAAAATAGAAGATAACATGAATGAATTTAAAAGAAATCTAGTAGTTAGTTGAAAACTGCTAGATTTCTTTGATATAATAAGCAAAAGGCAAAGTGAAAAGTTGGATATAAAAATAGAAGGGAGATTTTGTATGAATCAGAAATTAGGCTTTGGATGTATGAGGTTACCAATGAATGGGGAGAAAGTAGATTACGATGAGTTTCATAAAATGATTGATTACTATATGGAACAGGGATTTAATTATTTTGATACAGCTCATGGATATGTAGAAGGGAAAAGTGAAACAGCCATCAGAGAATGCTTGGTCAAAAGGTATCCAAGAGAAAGCTATATCTTAACTGACAAACTAACACAGCCATATTTTCAATCACAAGAAGAAATTAGAACATTCTTTGAAAAGCAGCTAGAGTGGTGTGGTGTAGAATATTTTGACTATTATTTAATGCATGCACAAGATAGAAATACATATCCTCATTTTCAAAAAAATAACGCATATAGTGAGTGCTTAAAGTTAAAAGAAGAAGGGAAAATTAAACATCTAGGAATTTCTTTTCATGATACCGCAGAAATGTTAGAAGAAATATTAACGGAACATCCAGAGGTTGAAATTGTGCAGATTCAGTTTAACTATGCAGATTATGAATCGGCAAGTGTGCAATCTAAAAAGGTTTATGAGGTGTGCCGTAAATTTCATAAACCAGTAATTGTCATGGAACCGGTCAGAGGCGGTAGATTAGTAAATCTTCCAGAATATGCGAAAGAATTATTGGATGGTTTAAATCAAGATTGTAGTTATGCAAGTTATGCAATCAGATTTGCAGCAAGTTTTGAAGGAATGTACAGTGTTCTATCAGGAATGAGTAATTTTGAACAATTAAAAGATAATGTGGATTATATGAAAGAATTTAAACCGCTTACGGAAAAGGAAATGGAAACAGTTTTGAAAGTAGGGGAATTGTTAAGAAGCATGGGAGGAATTCCTTGTACAGCTTGCAGATACTGCATAGAGGGCTGCCCTGCGAAAATATCAATTCCGGATTTATTTTCTTGTTATAATACAAAAGTTCAATTTCAAGATTGGAATGCTGGGTTTTATTATAATATTCACACAAAGGATGGGCACGGAAAAGCATCCGACTGTATCAAATGTGGTAAATGTGAAAAGATATGCCCTCAGCACTTGAAAATTAGAGATTTACTAACCAAAGTGGCAGCAAGTTTTGAAGAAGAAAAATGATGTTTTTGGAAGGTGTCCCTTAAAACATGATAAGTAGATAAAAAAGATAGGAACTTATAAATAATTTTTGGTTCCTATCTTTTTTGCTGTCCAATTTATATGCTAGTAAAAAGTTACAGCAAAAATATATATACAAAAAGAATTTGTTGTATTAAAATAAATATGAGATTATGCGAATTTTGTCAAAAGAAAAGTGTTTTAGATACGAAGGAGGAATTTATTTGGGATACAATGAGAAAATACTGGAGGCAAGGAAACATATAGATCAAAAAGAATATGATGCTGCCATATTAATACTAGAAAGTATCATTGCGGAGGAGCCTATTAAGGATGTGGAGGATAATCAGTATTATTATCATACTTTTACAGAAGCAGCGGAACAGTGGATCTATAATGCTGTGTACCAGCCAAGCAAACCTAATCATTCACCAGAGAGTAATTTAAGTGTTGTATATTATCACTTGGCATGGATATATAATGAGAAAAAAGAGTATGATAAGGTAATGGAATGTGCCAATCAATCATTATTGTGGAATCCAGTAAACGTGCTTTCTATGTTTGAATTAGCTTTAGCCTATCAGTACAAGGGAGAACTTGAAAAATATAAAGAGGAAATTAACAGAGCTTATAAATTTATTTTCACAGAAGCAGGTATGGCTAGGTATTATGCAGATTTGGGAATTTATTATTTTGAAAAAAATATGCTAAGTCTTGCAAATGCTCTTTTTACAAATAGCACATATTTTTATAAAACAAATTATGCAATTGATTATTTAAATAGAATTGCTCAAAGAGAAAATAGATTAAGTAGGAAATCTAGTAATGAGGAAATAAAAAGTTTATTTTCGGAATACCATATTGGTCTTTCATTTGATAATTTTTTATATCAAACATTATATAATAAGTATGCAGAGATAATAAAAAATAAGCCTGATAGTGATGATTTCTATTATATCTCCAGAATTTTATATAATATGACGTTAAACAAGTATTTTATGACTTATAGGGAATTAAAAAATGAGGCACTCATGCTGCAACTTAAGGTTCCTGATATTTGGCATGTGATGAATACTGAAGAAGTTCAAAAGTTAAAAGAAGAAAGGAAAAATAATAGCTATATTTTAGCGTGTGTTGATAATAGAAACAGAATCATCACATTTGCATACAATGGAGAATGCACATTAGACACGTTTCAAGAAAAGGTGCAAGAAAATATTGATAGATGGAGCAATAATAATTGGGTTGTGCTTGGAAAATACTTTTCAGAAGAAAGAAAAGATGTTATGCATGTTATTATTGAAAATGCTGCTCATACATCGAGATGGTTTGAAAGTTTTGTAGTTGTGAATAATCGTTTAGTGAACGTTCAGTGGGGCGTTTCTGCAAGTGGTACGGGGGAGGATACTTATCATTCCTTCCAGGATTCATTTGAGATGATGGCGGTATTATCGCTTAGAAGTTATATACCAGAAGAGCAAAATGCGAATGTTGTAAATAATAATGTAACACAAAATCAAACTCAGAATCAGGAACAAACTCAAATTCAAAATCAAGGACAGAGTCAGTTAAATATAGACACGGATACTACTGAAGCTAGTGAAAAATTACATTTAAAAGCATTTTCTCAAGAGATAGAAGGTTATCCAACATTTACTTTTTATTTTCCAGAGGATATAGGCGAGTATGTAAAAGTGAATTCGAATGTATTTGAGATAAAGGAAGGGAATGTTCAAAAAATTAGAGTCATGATTTCTAAGTGTGATTCTGCTGAAAATTTAGAAGCCGATGCCAGAAGATGGATTGAGAAAAATAAAGAAGACGCTAAGCTAGAAGAGGTAAATTACAAAAAGGAAAGTATCAACGGCATTCCACTTGAGGTATATGAACTTAAATACACAGAGCATGCAGATTGGCCACATAAAATATATAAAATTGGATTTGTCAATAATACAAGAATCACTATTTCTGGGTGGATGGTAAATAATAAAGGAAAAGTGATTAATCAGGCGTTTGAAAGATTAAAATAAAAATTATGTGAAGAATGTGCAAAAGTCTTAACGAAAAAACGAATGATAAAGGAGCCAAGTACTATGGAGAAAGAAGAGCTTTTTAATGATGGTGTGAATATTTTGAAAAGTGTATTAAGAAAATACATCAATGATAAGAATATTCCTCAAGAAGAGGTTGAAAATTATTATATTGTACCAGATAACCATGTAGAGATGAATGAGATGGAGTCAAAAGCTTTATTTGAATTTATCATCTTACATGCAGACTCTGAAAATAAGGAAAAGTTATATCCAACAGATAGATTGTTTGTTTCTTTAAAAGACATATGTATAGAAAAAACAAAGGCTATTCTAACGGCAGATTCTCCAAAAATTGATGGGCATTTTTCTATGAGTAACATTCAATATGAAGAGTATCAAGAAGAAATTGAAGATATTGCTAAGTTATATTACATGGAAAAAAATCTTGAAAAATATGAAAAAGATAGTGAGGAATTTCGTCAGTATTTTAAAGATTATGAAATAGAAATACAAGCATATCTTGCACTTCAAACTATTGTCATAGATATAACGGAGATGATGGATATAGAAGAGGATGGGGATTTAACGGAGAAAGCGGTAACTTCTGACGATGCTGTTGAAAAATCAAATGTTGATGAATATGAATTGCTAGTGCAAAGGTTAGATGCTGGTAATTCTGAAAAGAAGAGATACGATTTTGCCTGGGATGAGACGGCACTACTAAATTATGCTAATGATACTTCACTTGAATTGGCATATCGATTGATTGAATGTGGAAAAATTTCTTTGGCTGCAGATGAACACCAGATTTCCATTTCCTCTTACCTTTATGGCTTTTGTGATGATAACATGACAAATGAGGAATTCCTTGAAAAATATGAAGAGAATAAAGCAAATAAAGAGAGAAAAGATGCTTATACATGGAAAAGAACGATGGGGCGAGCTTTTAATACTACCACATGTCATTTATGTAAGTATCAATCATGTCCAAAACATTTAGCAGCCTACATATTATATTTGAAGAATCAAGGGACACTTAAGGAAAAATTACTTGAAAGAGAAAAGTACAGGAAAGGAAGTAACATCCATAATGGCTTTTTCCTTTTTGATTGGAAAAATGAAAATGGATTAAAAAAGATAGACGAGAAATCTTTTGAATTTGCTAATGAACTTGTAAACAGAGACTATATAAGATTGGAAAGGTTACTTAATGATAGGGGAAGTTTAAAAATAAATGAAATTACACCATGTAAGGATCTGCAGCTCATTGGCATGGATGTTAGTAAACTAAAAGCTAGTAGGAGCTGGGATAATTCCCAATACTTGACAAGAAAAACAAATTCTGAGCCAGATACGCTATGTGATGCATATTCTTGTAGATTACCAACATGTCCTCTAGAAGTGGCTGCATATATTTATTATTTAAAAATGTCCGGGCAAGAGGATAAGATTAAATCAGATAGAGAGTATTATTCTGCTCATAAAGAAGAGATTGATATAGAACTTGAAGAAAGAGCAAAAAAGAAAATTGAAGCGATTAATTCGGAAAAAGAAGAAAAGATGCAGAAATTGAAAAGCTCTTATGACGGTAAAATTGAAAACTTGAATCTTACCATTAATAGTATCATGGAAAGTGATAAAACAAGCTTTCATTGTATTGTGGTTGGGGATGAAAAAGATGAAAAAAATGGTTTTATCGAAAAGATTGTTGAGCTTTTAAAGAGTGAGAATGAGATACAGGATGTAAGAAGATTATCTGTTTCAGATTTTGCAAGATTACATTTTCATTATACCAATATTAGAATTAGTAAAAATGAGGGACTTGTATATTCAGATAATGAAAAGGAAGATCCTGAAAAAATTACTGTAAAACGTGATAGCCAAGGAGTTCCTTATCATAATGAATATCAAAATTACTTGGATTATAAGATTTATCGTAGAAATAAGCTTGAGACCAATGCTATTTATGTGTTAGATGGTGTACAAGAATTTGTGAATGATTTTCGTAATTATTCAGATGGGTATTATAAAACAAAGAAGATGTTGACAAATGCGTTAGATATTCTTACGGATATGGCATCGAATGGATATATTATTATTAATGCACAAAAGGATGAGATTGAGCCTTTTATTTCATTAGATGCAAGATTAAAGTTTGTATACCAAAATAATATTATTAATATACCAACTTTTTCATTGGAGGATATGTACAACAGTTATCTCAAAATGTTAAATCCGGATTTGTTAGCAATGTTAATGAAAGATGAGGAAGAATACAAGAAGATATTTAATGAATATGTTAGCTTGAATCAAAAGTTTATGCCTTTTACCAAATTGGAGATAGTAAATTATATTGCATCGTATGCTAATACAAAAAATGAACTTACCATGCCACCAAATATCTATAAGAAGGATAACTTGGATAATATTATCGGTCTTGAAACTGTGAAGGAGAAACTAAAAGAATTTGAAAAATATATGTTATTCCAAATTCAGGCAAAGGCAAGTGAGCTTAATTTAGGGGCATCTAATATGCACATGATATTCACTGGAAACCCAGGTACAGGAAAAACTACTGTGGCAAGAATCATGGCTAAAATGTTATTTGACCTTGGCGTTATTAAGGAGAATAAACTCATTGAAGTAGAAAGAAAAGATCTAGTTGGGCAATATATTGGTCAAACGGCTCCGAAAACCTCAGAAGCTATTGAAAAAGCAATGGGAGGAGTTTTATTTGTTGATGAAGCATACTCACTTGCGGAAGGTAGGGGAGATTTTGGTGGAGAAGCAATTGCCACTCTGATTAAGGCGATGGAAGATTATAAGGACAATCTAGTAGTTATTTTTGCAGGATATAGAAATGAGATGAAAACATTTACGGATATGAATCCTGGAATTGCTTCTAGAATTGGATATACTTTTGACTTTCCAGATTATTCGGTAGATGAGTTAATGCAGATATTTTATATGAAACTGAGAAAGAGTGGTTTTGAATTTGAAGAGAGTGTAGAAGTGCCACTCAGAAGATTGTGTGATTATTTCTCAAAGAGGAAAAACTTTGGAAATGGAAGATTTATTGATAAAGTCATTCAAGAAACTTTAATGAAACATGCCATTAGCGATGCCGAGGATATTAGGCTAATTAGAGAAGGTGACATACCTACGATTGAAGGTTTAAATCAGAATGTGTATAAAAATAATAAATCGGAAACGGCAGAAGAGATGTTATCTCAAATTGTTGGTATGGAAGAATTAAAAGAAGAAGTTTTGTCATTTAGAAACTATATCGCATTTGTAAGAGAAGCCGAAAAACAAAAAATCAAACTCCCAGATTCTAATATGCACATGATATTCACAGGAAATCCGGGAACTGGTAAAACTACTATTGCTAGAATTATCGCTAAGATGCTATTTGACATGGAAATTATTCATGAGGATAAACTAATTGAGGTAGAAAGAAAAGATTTAGTATCTGGATATGTGGGACAAACTGCAATGAAAACGAGTGATGTGATTGAAAAAGCAATGGGAGGAGTTTTGTTTATTGATGAAGCTTATACACTTGCACAAGATCATGGAAGTGAGCATGGCTTTGGAGATGAAGCAATTGCTACATTGATTAAGGCAATGGAGGATCATAAAGGAGAATTTGTTGTCATATTTGCTGGATATAAAAAAGAAATGCGTAATTTCATAGAAACAAATCCGGGAATTGCATCAAGAGTAGGGTATACATTTAACTTTGAGGATTATAGCGATAAAGAATTGGCAGAAATATTTAAGATAAAAGTTGCAACAAGTGGCATGCAGATGGAAGATGGCGTATTAGAAAAAGTTAAGGAAATTATGAAGTATTTTTATAGGGTGAAGAATATTGGAAATGGTAGATTTGTTGATAAAGTGCTTTCTAAAACCTTATTGAACCATTCTAAGAGACTGGCAAATCATAATCCAGAAGAAAGTGTTATAGTTTCTGCTAATGATATCATTACTATAAAAATAGAGGATTTGCCAACTGTGAATGATATGACAAAAACATTATTAGATGGCAATAATATGATTGATCCAAGCAAGATACAAGAAAAAGACATGAGAAAGACTGCTATCCATGAAGTTGGACATGCAGCTGTTGGACACTTATTGTTAAACAGTGGCTTTAAGAAAATAACATGCACGGCAGAAGGAATGGGAGCATTAGGCTATGTGGAGCCAGATGATTCCAATGATTCCTATACGCATACCAAAGAACAGTTGTTGAATAAAATCAAAATGTTACTTGCGGGAATTGGGGCAGAAGAGGTATTTTTAGGAGTATACCAAAATGGAGGTTCTTCTGACTTAGAACAAGCTACTCATTTAGCAAGAAGAATCATAACTGATTTTGGAATGTCAGATTTAGGACTTGCTCATGTTTCTAGTCATAATACAGAAATAGAGAAATTAATTTATGAAGAGGAAAATAAGATTCTTGGAAAATGTTTTGAAGAGGTAAAACAATTAATTTCTGAAAATAGAGAAAGAATGCAAAGAGTTGCAGATTATTTGTTGGAACATGGGGAAATTAATGAAGAAGAGTTTATTGCGGTATTTCATGAAGGAGAAATACATTAAAAATGATTTGTTGAAAATAAAGTTTAAATATGTTACTATGTGAGTGGATAGGAGAGGATAGTTTATTTCGTGATTCGAACTTTGAGTAAAGGGGAAATCAAAATGTATACAAATGCTGTACAAATGAAAACTGTCAAAAAGATTCTTGCAAAAGCAGTACCATTAATTATTGAACATGAGTATCAGGGAATTATTCTATGTGAGGGAGATGAAAATAGTATTGATATGAGCCTGTATAGTGCTATTTATCCCAATTATTATGTTTCTCCAGTAGGAGGGTGCACTGATGTAATTCCTATCCAGCGGTCCTTGAAAAGGCGGGCTTATGGCATCCCTGTCTATGGCATCATTGATAGAGACTCACTTTCCAAGAGTAACATTAGACGGTATCAACAAGAGGGTATCTACTGTACCAAGCTTCCTTTTATTGAAAATATTATTTCTTCTCCAGAGATAGTTCAAATTATTTGTGAGGAGAATCAAGTGATACCTGATAACAGGTATGGAGATGTGAGTGAAGTTCTAATGAAACTTCTTTGTAAGAAGCTTGTGTATGCACTTCCCATTAATATTGATGTGGAAGATGAGAAAGAAGTTTCTTCTGTCACAGTAAGATTTGAAAAAAAAGATGGTACCGTGATTGAGAAAAAAGTAGATCCTTCCAATGTCATGTATGTGTATAGAGATAAGGCTGTGGCAAATGAGACGGCTAGAATTTTAGGCATCAATGGAAAAAGAAAATATTACGAATTCTTTAAAAAATGCTTAGATGACCCAAAACTTGCTCCTAAAATATTAAAGAGTGTGAGCAGATACGTTCCTGAAATTCCAGGATAGAAGAAGAGAGAAAAAGGAATGGGAAGAAAGGGTAACCTTTCTCCTCGTTCCTTTTTTCTCTTCTTCTTTATGAATTTTTAATTGATTTTTCTATTCAAATAAATACATGTTATGTTATAATAAAAAATGGAGGTGCTATTATGGATGAGAATAATGAGGTGATTCAAGATTTTTATAGAAAAAATTCCCTAGTTTCCAATCAAGTGATTGAAGAGTATAGTAGGGAAAATAATATGGCTATATTAGATAAGATAAGTGAGTGGTACCGCTTAAGAGAAAAGGTTGGCACGGAGCATACTTTTGGTGATTTAGAAACAAGAGCAAATAATTTGAAAGTATTACAAGATATAGATGCAGAAAAATTAAATAAGTTATCAAAAGAAATAGATAATATGGCAAAGGAAGCGGGAATCGAATTTGATTCTAAGACGGGTACCATTTCTAAAATAAATGAAAAAGATAATACTGGTGAAAAGAATTCTAGTCAAGAAAATCAAATGGATAATTTGAAAACAAATCTTAATACTGTTTCTGCTGAATATGCTAATGTTACAAAGGCTTTATATGGAGAAGAAAATAACACACAAAATAAGCAGCAAAATCCAGAAGTAAATAAAGAAGAGCAGGAGAAAAAGAAGAAGGGTATTGTTGAGGCAATTAAAGAAAGAAAACTGAATATTATGGAAAGAGATGCAGATGCTAAGAAGGTTTTGCAGGAATTAGTAAAGGTTCAAGCGGCAAAGGATAGATTAGATATGCACATGGCTCATCATGTGGTTGAGAAGAATAGGTTAATGATTCAAATTATGCAGACGAAACTTGAGCTAATGGCTGAACTTTCTCATGGCGCAAAGCGAAATGATATGAAAGTACAAATTTTAGAAACTCAGTTGAATGGTTTGGTAAATGCTGTATCTAGAAAAGAAACAGAATTTGAGCAGATGCGCGGAGACCTTATATCAGAGTTTAATAGCGCAAGAAATACTTTAAGTGATGCGAAAAAGACATTAGAAGTTGACCAAGCTGGAGAAGGTGTTAGAAATAAATATAATGTGTCATATTCTTATTCAGAAGATGGCGTTATGAATGGTGCAACACTTGATGGTAGAAAAGATGATAAAACAATTCATGAGAAAGAAATTTATGATGAGCGTGGCATCATGATTTATGATAATTTAGACACTATCAGTGGTCAGACAAGCATTATGGTGGATGGAAAAACAGTAAATATCATGAGCTCATATACTGGAAATGGAGAAGAAGTGAGTGATTCTGCCTATATTAATGGCATGTCAGTTCTTGAATCTACCAGTAATGGTGAAGTGGAAGAGAAACCAGATATTGATGAGATGAAAATACCTGAAAAAACGGCTGAAGAAATACAGATGTCTGCCACTAAAAGGGAGCCATCGCAAATACAATATGCTGTTGATGAAATGGTATTTAATACACTGGCGGAGATTCCACCAGAGTTAAGAAGTAGAGTGGGAAGAGGATTATCATCATTAGAGGTAATTAAAGATGGAAATGTAGCTGCACCAGCAATCTCTGAAACTGCTTTGATGATAAAAGAAGCTGCTGAAAAGGATCAAGAAAATGAGCTTGAGGAGGAAGAAGAGTATCCAGGGTTCCCTCCTAGACCAGTATTTTAATGTTTAACATTCAATAATTGGGGACGTCCATTTTGACACAAAACGAAAAGACTTTTGGTGTAAAATGAACGTCCTTAATTGACGAAGAACAAAAATGAATCAAAATTCACTATTGACAAATTCCCTAAAAGGGAGTAATATATCAAATAGTGAATTTTGATTCATTTTTGCTTTCTAGGGAGAAAGCGGATGGAAAGTGAGGGAGAAAGGTGCAAAAGCTTAAAGAAGAAGTGA
>JAFUGC010000022.1 GCA_017469565.1 Clostridia bacterium
CATTATTTCATATTAGCACCACATTTTTAGGGATTAATGTTGGAAATCTCATTATTTTAGCAATCTTCCTAATTGCTTCTATTACAGACTTTTGGGATGGCTATTTAGCAAGGAAACACAATTTAGTAACGGATTTTGGAAAATTCTTAGATCCTATTGCTGATAAGCTTTTAGTTGTTACTGCCTTGATTATGCTAGTAGAAATGGATATGATTCCAAGCTGGATTCCTATTATTATAATTGCCAGAGAATTTATGGTATCGGGAATTAGAATGATTGCGGCTGGCAAAGGAAATGTCATTGCGGCAAGCTGGTATGGGAAAGTGAAAACGGTATCACAGATGATTGCTATCTCTCTTGCCTTTATTGATAAAAATCCATTTATAGCATTTATTGGTGGTGGATTATCAGGTATAGACCTTGTTATTAATATCCTAATGTCACTAGCGATGATTGTTTCTGTCATCGCCACAATCTGGTCAGGAGCAGATTATTTTATGAAATCAAAGGATTTCATTTTAAAGACAAAATGATGCATTTGTGCCACAGAGGGGACAGACTTCTTTGGCACTTTTTTGAATGCAAAAGATGCAAAAAGGTGCAAAAAGGGACACCTTCCAAAAGCATCAAAACTTTGATTGTGCAAAAAGGGACACCTTCCGAATGCATCAAAATTTTAAACGAATTATATCTATGAGGAGAATGAGTGATGAGTAATTTAAAAGATACGAAAGATGTGAAAAAAAGATATGATGAGCTAAAAAAGGAGATTGCTTATCATGCCAATAAATATTATAACGAGGATGCACCAGAAATATCTGACTTTGAGTATGATATGTTAATGGTGGAACTTAGAAATATTGAAAAAGACCATCCAGAATGGATTACGGCAGATTCTCCTACTCAGGTGATTGTGGCAAGTGGCATTCATGATTCTCATTTTGCAGAAGTGAGGCATGAAATTCCATTGCAGAGTTTGCAAGATGTCTTCAGCACGGAAGATGTTATTAGCTTTGTGAATAGAATTGAAAAAGAAGTTCCTAATCCTTCTTATGTGGTAGAGGCGAAAATTGATGGTCTTTCTGTTTCTCTAGAATATGAAAAAGGTGTTTTCAAAAGAGGCTCTACAAGAGGCGATGGCTTGGTGGGAGAAGACGTTACCTTAAATTTAAATACGATAAAATCCATCCCCAAGAAATTAAAAGATGAGATTGATATTATTGTAAGAGGTGAGGTTTACCTTCCAAGGGCTTTTTTTGAAAAAATCAATGAAGAACGTGAGATTATGGGAGAAAAGCTATTTGCCAATCCTAGAAATGCTGCTGCCGGTTCTCTTAGACAGTTAGACCCAGAAATCACTAAAAAAAGAAATTTGGATATTTTTATTTTTAATGTGCAAAAATCAAGTGATGTAAAATTTACATCGCATTATGAATCGTTAAAATTTTTAGAAGAGCAAGGATTTGTTATTTCTCCATTTTTAAAGAGATGTAAAACCACAGATGAAGTCATGAATGCCATTCATGAGATATCGGAACAAAGAGGAGATTTAGCTTTTGATATTGATGGTGCTGTAGTAAAAGTAGATAGTCTTACACAAAGAGAAGAAATAGGTGTTACTACAAAAGTTCCTAAGTGGGCTGTTGCCTATAAATATCCACCAGAAAAGAAAGAAACCATTGTGAAGAATATTGATATTCAAGTAGGAAGAACAGGGGCTCTTACTCCTGTTGCCATTCTTGAACCAGTAAGAGTTGCAGGTTCTGTGATTTCTAAAACCACCCTTCATAATGAAGATTTTATTAAAGAAAAAGATATTCGTATTGGTGACCATGTTTTAATCCAAAAAGCGGGAGATGTCATTCCGGAAGTAAGTGAGGTTTTAAAGGATAAGCGTACAGGAGAAGAACAAATTTTTGAAATGCCAAGAGTTTGCCCTGTTTGTGGAAGTGAAGCGGTTCGTGAAGAAGGAGAAGCAGTGATTAGATGCACAGGTATTGAGTGTCCTGCTATGCTGTTTAGAAATATTGTTCATTTTGCATCCAAAGATGCCATGGATATTGATGGACTTGGTCCCGCTATTATTGAAACATTAATTGAAAAAAATCTATTAAATAATATTGCAGATATTTATGATTTAAAAGCAGAAGATATTGCATCGCTTGACAGAATGGGAGAAAAGTCTGCTAGTAATTTGATCAATGCGATTAATAAGAGTAAAGAAAATTCTTTAGATAAGCTAATTAGTGCCTTTGGAATCAGACATATAGGAAGTAAGAGTGCCAAAATTATTGCGAAAAAGTATCAGAATATGGATGATTTAATGCATGCCTCCATGGAAGGCCTATGCTCCATTAATGAGATTGGAGAAATCATGGCGGAAAGTTTAGTGAAATTTTTTGCAAGTGTGCAAACAGAAGATTTAATTCATAGATTGGAAGCTGCCGGTGTTAATATGGAGAGTGATATTTCACAAAATATTGATAATCGCTTTGAAGGAATGACATTTGTTCTTACTGGTACTCTTCCAACACTCACAAGGAGTGAAGCATCTGCCATCATTGAAAATTATGGTGGAAAGGTTTCTGGTAGTGTGTCTAAGAAAACTACTTATGTACTAGCTGGAGAAGAGGCAGGCAGTAAACTGGATAAAGCACAGAGTCTTGGGGTTACAGTGATTGATGAAAATGAATTTCAACATATGATTGCTTGAGTTAAAGATTCTTTATAAAAATGTAAAGTACTTTGAGAAGTATATTGAAAACAAATGCTTTGAGGTTTTTATCTCAAGGCATTTTGTTTTATTAGCTATTATTTTTGAAGGTTATTTGAAATATTTTTAGGGTATGATACAATATTGGCAGAGGAAATTTTGAGAGGTGATTTTTGTGGAGAATAAAACGATGATGACAGACCTTTATGAGCTTACTATGGCTCAGGTATATTTTAATTCTGGTGAAAAGGATAAGGTTGCTGTTTTTGATTGCTTTTTTAGGAGAGAGCCGGTGGATGCTGGTTATGGCATTATGGCGGGCCTAGATAATTTAATCAATTATGTTCAAAATTTAAATTTTACAGAAGAAAATATTTCTTATCTTAGGAGCCTAAATATATTTACGGAAGATTTTTTGAAGTATTTATCTGATTTCAGATTTACTGGAGATATCTATGCAGTTCCAGATGGAACTCCTGTTTTCAGAAACGAGCCATTAGTGACCGTGGTGGCTCCCATTATTGAGGCACAGATTATTGAAACAGCTTTGCTTTCTTATTTAAATGCTAGCATTTGTTATGCTACTGCGACCAAAAAGATTACAGAAGTGGCAGGTGCTATTGGAGTTATGGAATTTGGTGCAAGGCGCGCTTTTGGGCCTGATGCTGCAGTAGAAGCAAGTAAATGCAGTATTATTGGTGGTGCAGTGGGCACTAGTAATGTTTTAGCCGGAGAAAAATACGGAATGAATGTGATGGGAACCATGGCTCATAGCTTAGTAACGGAAGCGGATTCAGAATATGAGGCTTTTTTGAATTTTGCGAAAACCTATCCTAATAATTGTGTGTTACTAGTAGATACTTATGATACGCTTCGTAGTGGTGTGCCAAATGCCATTAAAGTAGCAAAGGATTATTTGATTCCAAATGGATATAGACTAAAAGGAATCAGAATTGACTCAGGAGACTTAGCATACCTTTCTAAGGAAAGTAAGAGAATGTTTGTAGAAGCTGGCATGGAAGATGTGAAGATTTGTCTTTCGAATGGTTTGAAACCTGATACCATTGCATCATTAATCTCACAGGGGGCTGTGATTGATTCTATTGGGCTTGGTGATAATATTGTGGCACCGGATCATGCAAGGGTTGGTTGTGTATATAAAAATGTTGCAGTGGTAAAAGATAATCAGATAGTTCCTAAAATAAAAGTTAGTAGTGATGTGGAAAAGACGATTAATCCTGGATTTAAAAAGGTTTATCGTTTTTATGATAATGCAACTGGATATGCGTTAGGAGATGTTCTTGCTCTTTATGATGAAGAGATTCCAAAAGACGAATATTTGCTGATTGACCCTCAAAATGAAACCAATCAGATGAGGATTACCAATTATACAGTTAGGCAGTTACAGGAAAAGATATTCGATGGTGGTAAGCTAGTTTATCAGGACCCTAACATTTTTGAGAAAAGAGACTATTGCAGTGAGCAGATGAAAACATTATATCCTGAAATAAAAAGGATAGAAAAGCCGCATAAATACTATGTAGATTTAAGTGAAACACTTTTGAGTCTTAAGAAAGAAATGATTATCAAGAGTAAAAATCTATAGAAAAGAGAGGATAGTGTATGAGTGAAAATAAGATAAGGGTTGGTGTCATTACTCCGGAAATAAGACTTGCCAATCCAGAGTGGAATGCAAACGAGTTGATTCAGCAAATAAAAAATGCAAGTGAAAAGGGAATGAGTATTGTTTGTACACCAGAACTGTCCATTACTGGTGCAACCTGTGGTGATTTGTTTTTTCAAGAGATTTTATTAGAGAAAAGTTTAGTTGCATTAAAGAATGTGATAGATTCAACGAAAAATCTTAATATTACTTGTATTATTGGTACATATATTCCATTTGAAGAGGAATTATATCATGTGGCGGTAGTGATAAAGGAAGGGAATATATTAGGCATAATTCCTAAAATCAAATTATCTTATCATGAGAAGAGATACTTCAAGTGCGGAAAACACCTTATAGGAAAAAAAGTAGAGCTTTTTGGCGCAGAAATATTAGTTGGTAATTCATCTTTCCCTATTGGCATTTCTTCCTCACATACTTTTGGAGTAATTTTCAGTGAAGATATCAAAAACTCTAAAACAGATGTTATTTTTGATTTGTCTGGTAATTATGAATTAGTAGGTAATACAGAAAAGATAACAAGGCAAATAAAAAGTCTTACAAGGGCAAATGAAAATGCCTATGTATATTGTACGCCTGGCATTAATGAGTCAACTTCAGATTTTGTTTATTCTGGATTTTCTGCTATTTTTGAGAATGGAAACGTATTGGTTGAAAGTAGTAAGTATTGTTTTGAGAGTACACTAACTTATGCAGATCTCACATTGAGTGAGAAAAGAAATATCTCAGAGAGATTAGAGATTGAAGGCAAAATGGATTTTACTTCTTTAGAAGAAAAAAAGAAAATGAAAGAGGAAATGAGATATCCTTTTGTACCTGAGGAAAAAGAGGCATTAAAGAAAAGATGTGAAGAAGTACTAAAAATGCAAGCAGCTGCACTTTTAAGAAGGTTAAAGCAAGTTGGTAGCTTCAAGACGGTAATTGGCCTTAGTGGGGGAAGTGATTCTACATTAGCATTTTTAGTAATATTAGAAGCTTATAAAATGGCTGGAATCGATAACGCCAATATGATTGCCATTACCATGCCGGGTTTTGGTACTACTAATAGAACATACGAAAATGCCTGCAATTTGGCTAAAAAATATCATGTTACTTTAAGAGAGATTAGTATTAAAGATGCTTGTGTTCAGCATTATAAAGATATAGGACTTGATGTAAATGATAGAAGTATTGCATATGAAAATGCACAGGCAAGAGAGAGAACACAAATCTTAATGGATATTGCCAATCAAGAAGATGCTTTGGTTGTTGGGACGGGCGATATGTCTGAACTTGCCCTAGGTTGGTGCACATATAATGGAGACCATATGAGTATGTATGCTGTAAATGCTGGTATTCCTAAAACGTTAATTAAACATATTATTGCCTATAAGGCAGAGGAAGAAGGGAACTTGACTCTTCATGATATTATTGATACTCCTATTAGTCCTGAACTTTTGCCGCCTGATGAAGAGGGAAATATTGCCCAAAAGACAGAAAGCAGTATTGGGCCATATATCCTACATGATTATTTCTTGTATCATTTCCTTAGATATCAAACATCGCCAAGAAAGATATTAGAAACTGCTACCAAAACGTTTGTGGGTGATTACACGGCTAAGGAAATAAGAAAGTGGTTACAGGTTTTCATGCACAGATTTTTCACACAACAGTTTAAGAGAAATTGTGTACCAGATGGTCCAAAGATTGGAAGGATAGGATTATCTCCAAGAGGGGATTTGTGTATTCCAAGTGATGCAGATAAGCATATATGGCATGCAGAAATAGAAAATGAAAAAAATTAAAGCAGGTGAATGAGATGAAGATAGGAATCTTTGGAGGTGCTTTTAATCCTCCTCATAAGATGCATAAAGAAATAGCAGTAGAATTATTGAGAAAAAACTTTATAGATAAAGTGATATATGTTCCTGTTGCGGATAATTACAATAAGCCTAATATTTTAAAAGGCACTGATAGAATCAAGATGCTTGAGCTAATGTTTGAAGATCATGCTGAAAATATTGAAGTATCTAGTTTTGAAGTGGACGGGAGCTTATATACTATCCATACATTAAATCATTTTCATGAATTGTATCCGAATGATGAAATATACTTTATTTGTGGAACGGATAATCTAAATGATTTAGATCAATGGAATCATTATGAGGAAATCCTTACTAATTTTAAATTATTGGTGGTATCCAGAAATCATTTTGATTTTGAGAGTATCATGAAAAGATATGAAAAGTATCGTGAGCATATTATCCTTGCTCCTATTGAGGCAAGAAAAATTTCTTCCACTAGTATTAGAAATAAAATCGTAAAAAACGGTTTTACAGAGGAACTAAGAGATGATTTAGACGAAAATGTAATAGACTACTTAAAGAAGATTGATTACATGAAATATTGGAGTGAGTGAAATAAAATCAAGTGCGCAGTCACAAGATGATGCATATCTTTTCTTGAAACAAAATAAATATTATCATATAATATCTTCAGGAGGTGGAAAAAATGACAAGTATTATAAACATAGTAATTGGTTTACTACTTGGTGCAATTTCTGGATGGCTTGCAGGTAAAATTATGAAATCAGAAGGAAGTTTACTTAGAAATATCATTCTTGGTATTGTAGGTGGTGTAGTGGGAAGCGTAGTGCTTGGACTTGTTGGTATCGGAGGTTCTGGTTATTTAGGAACCATTGTTGTATCAGTAGTTGGTGCTTGCATATTAATTTTCCTTGCTAGATTAATTACTAAGAAATAATAAGATGAAGTGATTAAGAAAAAACTTAATTTGACCCCAAACAGTTTAATGGAAACCTAAAAATTGATAAAAGCGGTTAGATATGTTATCTAGCTGCTTTTATATTTATACTCTTTCTAAAATATGGTAATATGAAAAATGTGATGGGGAATGAGTATATTCATGGTAATGAAATCAGTTGACACATTATGTAAATTGGTGTAAAATAACTCTGTAGCAAAAAATAATTAATTGGCGTGTTTGCTATTAGCAAGACAAGCTCTTGTTATGCCGAAACAAGGAGGTTACATCATGAATCGCAACGTTGTCGACATTTCTAAGAAGAACAAAGCCAGTGTACTGGCAACACTCTACAATTATTCCAAACCACAGGGAATGGGATGGTTCGAATATGAACCGCGGTATATAACTGACTTTGAAGCAAAAGAAATCATTGAGCAGCATGGGTTGCAGTTTGACTATTTAAAAGGTCGGGTATTGAAGATTGATCTATCGGGAGATTTTTTGGATACTTCACTATATGACAGGGATAACGGTGAGGGATCTGCAGCTTGTCTCATTTCTTCAATTCCTAATGAAAAATAAGTATTGCGGAGGTTAGTATTCCATGGAAAAGTTTTTGCCAATCCAGTATTATTTGGATGTGAACACAGAAGCAGGAGAACTGAAAGACAAGGAGTTAGATGATTTCTTCAGAGCATTTTCTGATCGGGATTTTGGTACCTTTGAGTATAGTTGCAGCAATAGATTTTATTCCAATTATTCCAGGCAGCTTTCTCAAAGCTCTCCCAAAGCAAGGCGTGTGGAAGATACCATGCAGCCAATTGAGGTAAACCTTTTGTTAGAACTATGGCGGAGAACAATGTGTTCCTATAAACCGGATGCAGAGTTTACAAAGGTGTTAAAGACAAATTCTGTGATGAAAGTGTATCCGGATGTTTTTCGGAAAATCCCTGTCAATGATTTTTATATCAATCTTTCTGAGAATGATAGTATGAAGAGTGATGGTATCATTGTAAGTGTTAGGGTTTATGATAATGATATTAGAATTCTTTATATGGTTTGTGATTCAGCAAATCGTACAAAAATCGTTGATATCATTGATTTTACAACAGAAGTAGATCCCATGGGAAAACTGGCAAATGAGATTACACTTAGTAAGAATCAAAAAGCAATTCTCGATATGGATAGAATGATTATTGAAAGAAAGGGAGGCTCTTTAAAAGACAGGAGAATCTGTACAGGGGAAAATTTTGTCCCCAATTCTGATAAGGGTCCTTATTTCATTTATAAGAAAGAGATGAGTCCTGAATTCTACCAAGGGCATAATTACTGTGATATGAAGAGCAATAAGCCTTTAGACTCCATTGCCGATATTACAGCATTTATCATTGAGTTCATCCATTATATTGGTTCAAAAGAACCTGATATTGTGGAATCTGAACTAACCAAGGTAACCTATAAACCATCTGCAAAGGGTAAGCTAAAATTTGCAGGAGTTCAGGAATGGGATGTTGCTAAGTATTCTGGTGAAAAAATCAAGGTTCTCCGGCAAGGATATAAAAAGGTATCTGAGTATCAAGGCGGAACCCATGCAAGTCCTAGGCCTCATTATAGAAGGAAGCATGAACACCGTTACTGGTGTGGCTCTGGAGAAAATAGGCACTTAGAAAAAAGAGTTATTGGCCGTATTTATGTGAATGGAACGAAAGATGATATCGTAGTTCGAGAAAGTGATGTTAGTTTGGTCTAATGGAAGAAAGATGAAGGAAATATTCCTTCATCTTTTTGCATTTTACAGGAATGATTTTGAGCCTAACAGGTGGAGAAGAAGGAAGTAGCAGAAAACCAGATGATAAAGGTAGAACCGGTATAATTTATTAATTAGCTTAATAAATTATACCGGGGGGATTTTTTATGTTTTATGTTTTTAATTTAAAGAAAATGGTTTTCAATTTCACATTGTTATTTGCCCTAGCAGCCATACTGATTGGCTCCAACTATGTTGCAAATTATACAATTGAAGCATCTGCATCTGAAAAAAGATTATTGCCAATTTATAGCGTGGAAACACCAGATAAGGCTGTGGCAATTACTTTTGATTGTGCTTGGGGAGCAGATGATATTGATGATATTATTAGTACCCTAACGGAAAATGATGTATATGCTACTTTTTTTGCAGTAGGAGATTGGGTAAAAAAATATCCGGATGCTGTTCAAAAGTTATCCGAGGCTGGAATGGAAATAGGAAATCATTCGTATGCTCATGCACATGTGAATAAACTTTCCTTTGAAGATAATGTCAAAGATATGCAAAATTGTAATGCCCTTATTGAAGAAATCATTGATGGAAAAGTGAGATTTTATCGAGGGCCTTATGGAGAATATAATAATACGGTTATTAAGGCCGTAGAAAACTTAAACATGAAGGTAATTCAATGGGATATTGACACGCTAGATTACACAGGTAAAACTCCAGAGGAGATGTGTAAAAGGATTAAAGCCAAAATCAGAAATGGTTCTATCATTTTAATGCATAATGATACCAAATACACGGCAAGTGGCCTTCAGCAAGTTATTGATACTATCAAGGGGGAAGGGTATGAGATTGTCCCTCTTCACGCACTCATTTATGATGATAATTATGAAATCAATCATGAAGGTAGACAGTTCAAAAAGTAGAAGACAAAATCAAAGAGTGAAAGGTTACATAAGATTGAAAATTGGAGGAAAAGTTTGCATTTATTCATATTTATGATAAAATTATATGCAGTGAGAAGGGGGATTGTCCGTGAACACTGAAAAAATGGAAAATAAAAGAGTAGATATATTAGAAAAACTCTTTTTATTATCAGTAATCATAGATATGAGTGTCATATCATTAATCAGTATTTTTATTGTTACGATTATTACAATATGTGTATTTTTTTCTGTTTTGATGTTTGGAATTGAGGCAGTTGTATTATTATGTGAGGCAGTAAAGTTAATTTTTAATCTGCAAATTTTTGCAGGAATAGGTTTTATAGGTGCATCGCTTTCTTATGGCATTGCCACTTTTGCCTTTAGTGTGGCTTTTCACAAGTTAATAAAGTCTTATCCTAAAATATTACATGGACTTAAAAATTTTATTACTTCTAAGGATGAACAGGAACAGGATAATATTACTACTATTGAGAAAGAAAAACATGTGGTACATGTCATGATTGTAACAATTGTCATATCACTTATTATGATATTTATTGCCATCTTTACGAATAATTTTAATATGATTACAGATTTTATCCAGGAAAACTTTAACTTTGAAACAATTGGAAATGTTTTTCAAAGGGGGATTAATGGATGATATTACAAAATTATAAAGAAATATATAAGCAATCAAAAAAGAGTTCCATTGTAGTATAT
This sequence comes from Clostridia bacterium, assembly GCA_017469565.1. Classification (GTDB taxonomy): domain Bacteria; phylum Bacillota; class Clostridia; order TANB77; family UBA1234; genus UBA1234. The sequence goes on from JAFUGC010000022.1 coordinate 10,542, forward strand.
TTATTACTTAGGGTACTAATTATACTGTGTTTAGTGAGAGAATTTATGCTTGGCAATTATATGAATGCCATGCTTTGCATCTATTCCCTTATTTTACTTGCAGTGCCATTGTTTGTAAAAAGAAGATTGAAAATAAGCCTTCCTAGTGGACTTGAAATTTCTATTTTCTGTTTTATATTTGCCGCTGAGATATTAGGGGAAATCGATAATTTTTATGGAAATATTCCAATATGGGATACCATGCTTCACACAATTAATGGCTTTTTAGCGGCAAGTGTTGGATTCAGTCTGATTGACCTTTTAAATAATAATGTCAAAAATTTCAGCTTGTCGCCAGTTTTTGTTGCGATTGTTGCTTTTTGTTTTTCTATGACAATTGGTGTACTATGGGAGTTTTTTGAATTTACAGCAGATAATGTGGCACGTACCGATATGCAAAAAGATAGGATTGTTAATATCATCAGTACAGTGGAATTAGATCCTGAGAAAAATAATAATGCAATCGTGATTAAAGATATTGCTTATACGGTATTATATGACGAAGAGGGAAATATACTTACAACCATTGATGGTGGGTATTTAGATATTGGTATCATTGATACCATGAAAGATTTATTTGTCAATTTATTAGGAGCAGTTGTTTTCTCTGTATTTGGATATTTGTATATTGTGGATAGGGACAAATATAAGATTGCAAAAAGGTTCCAGATTAAGAAGATTGATGAAGGTAAAAAGGAAGAAGTTTAGGAGGCTTTATGGAAAATACACTGAAGAAGATAGCAAGAGTACTAGTGATTATTGTATTGAATATCGTTTTTAGAACATTTTATAGAATGAAAGTAATTGGCAAAAACAATATTCCAAAGAGTGGTGCATTAATTTTTTGTGGGAATCATAAGAGTTATTTTGATGCTCCAGCAATTACGGTTACTAATCCAAGAAAAATGCGCTTTTTAGCAAAAGAAGAATTAAGAAAAGTTTTTCTTTTTGCTTTCCTTTGTTGGGCATTTGAAAGTATATGGGTAAAGAGAGATAGCAAGGATTTTACCCCTATCAAAGAGGCAATGAAAACACTAAAAAAAGGAGATTGCCTTGGAATTTTCCCGGAAGGTACCAGAAATGGAATGGAGAAAAATAATGGGGAATTCAAAAATGGTGCCGCATATTTAGCATTAAAAACGGGAGCCATGATTGTTCCTGTTGGAGTGATAGGAAACGGGAAAGCATTCAAGAAGAATGCGATTGTTTATGGAGAGCCTATTGATTTATCGGAATATCAAGATATGAAGATAGATAAGGAAATAGAAGATGAGATAAACGAAAAATTAAAAATCAAAATTTTAGAATTGATTGGTGAATAGAATATTAAAAATTTAAGGAGGATTTAAAATGAGAAACGAAGTAATTCCAATTACGGATTTAAAGGACATGCTTAATAAGACTAGGGATTTATTCCCTGATAGGCCAGCATACAAGGTAAAAATAGAAGAGGGAGTTTATAAGACCATTACTCATAGAGAATTTAGAGATATGGTAAATTATTTGGGTACAGCCTTGATTGATTTAGGATTAAAAGGTAAGAGGATTGCTGTTATCAGTGATAATCGCTATGAATGGGGGCTTTCTTATTTATCTGTTGCATGTGGTACCGGTATTATTGTTCCACTGGATAAAATGCTTCCAAGAAACGAGCTTGAAAGTTTAATTCAAAGGTCTGAAGTAGAGGCCATCTTTTATGCAAATAAATATGAGGATATGCTAAAAGAAATAAGACTTAGCGAAAAGAATAAATTAAAGCATCTTATTTCTATGGATGCAGAGGAACATGCAGAGGGCATCTATTCTCAAAAAGAATTAGTGGAAACAGGAAGAAAACTTGTGGAAAATGGGAATACGGAGTTTATTAATGCTGAGATTAATCCAGATATCATGAATATCATGTTATTTACCTCTGGTACTACTGCTAAATCAAAAGTGGTTGCTTTATCTCATAAAAATTTAGTTTCTAATCTTATGGATATTGCTACTGTTTTAGATATTAATTCTAGTGATAGAGTTTTATCATTCTTACCACTACACCATGTGTTTGAATGTATGGCAGGGCTTTTGTATTCTTTGTACGTTGGAAGTGAAATGGCTTTCTGTGATGGAATTAGATACATATTAAAGAACCTAAATGAATATAAGATTACTTTTACTTCATTTGTACCAGCTGTTTATGAAAATATGTACAGAAATATTATGAAGAATTTACAAGCCAGTGGTAAGCTTGAAATCATCAAACAATTAGAAGAAAAGTATAAAGATGCCAGCATGGCGGAGAAAAAAGCTGTATTTAAGGATATTCATAATCTTTTTGGAGGAGAGGTAAGGCTCTTTATTAGTGGAGCTGCCGCCTTAGATCCAGAGGTGGAAAATGCTTTTAGAAGATGGGGACTAAATCTTTGTCAGGGCTATGGCTTAACGGAAACTTCTCCGGTTATTGGAACAGAAACTTTTGATGAATTTAGAGTTGGTTCTATTGGTAGACCTCTTCCTCACATTGAAGCAAAGCTTGTTGATGTGAATGAAGAAGGAATTGGAGAACTTACGGTGAAAGGTCCAAATGTAATGCTTGGCTATTTTGATGATGAAGAGGCTACCAAAGAGGCAATTCAAGATGGCTGGTTCCATACGGGTGATCTTGCAAAGATTGATGAAGATGGATATATCTTTATATGCGGTAGAAAGAAGAGTGTGATTGTTTTAAAGAATGGAAAGAATATTTTCCCTGAAGAAATGGAAGCACTTGTGAATAAAATAGAGGGTGTCAAAGAATCCTTTATCTATGGTAAAAAACAGTCGGATGATAATGAGGATGTCAAAATCTACGTGAAAATCGTTTATGATAGAACCGTCATGCAAGATGCTTATAAAGTGGAATCTGATGAGGATATTCACCGCGTTTTATTAGAAAAAATAAAAGAAGTAAACAAGACAATGCCGAGCTATAAGGCAATTAGAGGAATTTTAATCACGGAAGAACCTCTTATCAAAACTACAACTAATAAGATTAAAAGAAAAGAAAATTTGGAATTAATTGAACAATAATAAGCCTCCAAAGTCTCTCTTTACAAAATTTACATAATATGATATAACATTAGTGGAAAAATATCTTGAACAATTCAAGTCACTTTAATAAGCGTTTGAAGAAAGGAGACATAAACCGATGTCAGAGAAAAGTTTCTGGTCTATTTTTCGGAGGAATCCTCGTGCGGCTGAAAATACTTCCATTAGTCAGCGAGAAAATTCTACTCCGGCTACTGAGAATTCAGACATCTCTTTAGAACAAGTGGTTAATTTTGTCATGGAATTACAAAGTTATTATTACAATGACATTTGTAAGATGCAGACGGATTTACTGGTTCATGCGGGGTGGCCGGAAAATAAACTTGCTTATATCCATCAAAAGATGCAGCAAGAGCAAGTGGCCCTTTCAGAAATTGAGAAGATTCTTTCTTCCATTAATGAGATAGAAAGAGATTACCAAGAGGTATGGAGAAAGTCTGTTTATAGTTTTTATGATGATATTGAAAAATCAAAATTAAAGACGGTTCGGATGAAAGTATTTGAGGTTATTGTAAGGCTGTGTGCAGTGAATACAAAACCAGAACTGGATGAAGTGATCGCAAAGCGGATTGAGATGTACCGCGTCAATTGGGAGATTTCAAATGAAGTCGCTATTCCGAAAAATGTCAATGTCATCTTGGTAGATGAAACAAATGGCATTTATGATTACCGTTTTGGGAGTTTTCAAAAAAGAGTGGATGCTTCTTCTGAAATTTATGCTCTTTCTGCTGAGAAGTTGGAAGAGATTAGAAACATCACATTTGAGTATGAAAAGGAAATTTCCACGGAGAGTGTATGGGTACGGGTTGCGAGCATCAGTAGGCTTGAGCTCAATTATATGAAGAAAACGTGTATGCTTGACATTCACTGGGAATCCGGCTCAGATAATCAGAGCGATTTATTTTTTGATATTGTTCCTAAAAAAGAGCTTGAACAGTATCTAAAGGGTGTGCTTCAGATTGCTTTTCGGCAAAGAAGATATGCAGTGATTTCCATGCTTATTCCCAAGCGGAAAATATTAGAAGTGATAGGAAACACGGAGATTGATGATGAGGCAAAAAGGGTAAAAATTTGTAAGAAGTATCGGTTTATTTTGGGTGAGAGAAGTGATAAGTATTCGGGTAATCTCATGACTGCCAGAATTGACAGGAGACGTATTCCGGATATCGTAAGGCTGATTTCTTATCCTAAGTTTAAAAAAGAATATTTTGGTTAAAAGAAGGCATGCAAATATGATTCATTATCATTTTGCATGCCTTAAGCTTTTAACGGACATCCCTAGCGTTTAACATTTTCATGGCATCATTTCCATTTTCAATAGAATGAAAAAGAATTTCCTCTTGATTTTCAGCAGAAATGTACAAATCCATGGTGTTACATTTTTTCTGACAGAAAGAAACAATGGGTACCACTTTTGCTTTATCCATAGGAATACTGACTTTCTTTTTCCTGATGATTCCAGAGGAAAAGTGAATCTTTCCATCTTGAATCAATAACTTTTGAGATGCGTTTTGCTTGATGGTAATCCATAAACAAAGTGCAACAATCAAAAGAGTGAGAATGATTGTCAGAAAAGTGATGGAATAGGGATTGCCTTCATAGTTAAAATAACCGGAAGAGAGAAAAAGGAACAAAAAAGCAAACATGGGAATGCCATACGCAATTGTCCGGATACTATAGTACATAATATCTGCCCGGGGAGTATAAGAGAATGTCTTAGATGTCATTTTGTTATCCCTCCTTTTTCGTGTTCACCAAAGAGTTTATTTTTAATTCAAGTGACATTTTATCAAATTCATTTGGTATTTTCAAGATATTAACATAAAAAGTTTCTGATTTTAAAATATATTTACATAAATTATTGACTTTTCTGGAAAATGTGATATGATAAATAGCGTCAATTTTATCCAAAGAATAATAGTGAAAGGAGGATTTTCTTGTCACTCTAGGTAAGTAATTTTCTTACCTTTCTGTATGTGTTTAGGACCAAAAGGACGTGAGATTGGAGGAATTAGAATGTCCGTAAATTTAACCAAGGGGCAAGGTGTAAACCTGAAAAAAGAGGCTCCCAATCTGAGGCGGCTTATGATTGGATTGGGCTGGGACCCGGTAAAATCCTTTTTAGGGCGTGCCATTGACATTGATGCAAGTGTAATTTGTATCGATGAAAAGGGCAAGTTCCTGGATGTTGTGTATTATGGAAATCTGACTCACCGGTCTGGTGCTATTAAGCACATGGGAGATAACCTGACCGGAGAAGGCGATGGTGATGATGAACAGATTACGATCGACCTGGAAAGGTTGCCTGCAAATATTGCAAAATGTTCTATCATCATTAATATCTACAGTGCCTATTCACGGAACCAGCATTTTGGTAAAGTGAGGAATTGCTTTGTCCATGCTGATGATATGGACACCAGAAAGGAACTGGTTCGCTATAATGTGGATGGTAACTTTGATGGTCTCACTGGTATTTTTGTTGCTGATGTGTACCGCTACAATGGTGAGTGGCGCTTCAAAGCAATCGGTGAGGGTGTCAAGGTTGCAGATATCAAGGAAATGGTCAACATGAAGTGCAAGCGTTAAGGTTTGTACAGGACAAGATGAAAAGGAGGATACTACAATGGCAGTTTCTTTGACAAAAGGTGGACGTGTGGATCTGACCAAGGGAACCGGACTGAAAGAGGCCATGATTGGCCTGGGCTGGGATACCAATCGGTATCAGGGCTCTGCGGAGTTTGACCTGGATTTGGTCATTTTCGAGTGTGATGCCAATAAGCGTTGCATTGGAGAAAAGAACTTCGTGTTCTATGGAAACCTGAAAGATGGTGAAGGCGCGATTGCGCACTCTGGTGACAATCGCACCGGTGCTGGAGATGGTGATGATGAAACCGCTACCATCAACTTTGCGAAGATTAATCCGCGGGTTGAAAATATTGTGATTGCGGTCACTATCTATGAGGCGCGTAAGCGTAATCAGAACTTTGGTCTGGTGGACAATTCCTTTGTCCGTCTGGTGAATACGGAAACGGGAGAGGAAATTCTCCGCTATGATCTGGGGGAAGATTTCTCTATTCAGACCAGTGTCATCTTTGCGGAAATCTACAAGGTTGGCACGGAGTGGAAGTTCAAGGCCGTTGGCGAGGGTTATACCAAGGAACTGGCTGACCTTTGCCGTGAGTATGGCATTGACGTTGCGTAAATGACTTTGGAGGGTGTCCTATCTTGATTTTAGGGACACCCTCCCTTTTCATGGAGGATGAAGTATGGAAGTACCAGCGAATATGGATACTTTGAAATCTACCATTGATATCCATGATACGGGAAAAGTGATTGCCTTTGGACGGGAAGAGCAAGCATCGATTGGAAAGTTTGCCGACATAATCCTTCATGGAGCTGGTAAAAATGAAACCGAGGAAGCTAGTCAGTTACTGACCCAAGCAATCACTGCGGTCAATGGTTATCAATTGGAAGAAGAAAAGAAATCAGGTTTCTTTCGTTTTTTGAAAAAAGAAAAAAAGCCTGATCCTGTGAGTCTTCAGGAGAAATATCATTCATTGTCATATGATATTGATGCCATTGTCAGGGAACTTCAAAAAAAGGATTTTGTCTTAATAGAAATGCAGCATTCCCTTGAGATGATGTATGAACAAAACCTCAATATGTACCGGTATTTAACTGCTGTGGTGAGTGTAGGGGAACAGATTCTTGAGGAAGAAAAGCAAAAGCTTGAGAGTGCAAAGCTTTCTCAACAAAATCCAGAAGACTTCCTAGAACGTCAGCATATCTTAGACCAAGAAGAAGACTTGAGACGCTTTGAAAGGCGTCTATATGACTTGAAACTTTCCCGAACAGTGGCAATGCAGCAAGCTCCCCAGATCAAAGTTGTGCAAAAAGGCATTGAACAGGTATCTGAGGGAATTCGGTCTGCTATTAGCACAGCAATTCCTCTGTGGAAATCACAGATGGTAATTGCACTTGGAATTCAATCGGTTCAAGAGGGACTTGGTGCCGTTTCTTCTGTGAGAGATGCAACCAATCGAATGCTTCTCCAAAATTCTGAAAATGCGAAAAGACTTGCAATAGAGTCTGCAAGAGAGGCACAGAGAGGAACCGTGGATATAAAAGCTGTAAGTCAGGCAAATAAAAATCTGATTGATGCTTTGAATAGTACGTTTGATATTGCTCGTTTTGCGATTTCTAACCGAGAAGAAGGAAGAGCAAGGCTAGAAGAAACAGAAACAATGTTAAAACTAGAGGCTCCCCAACAAACCGTTCCAACACTCAATCTTACTCAATAAGGAGGAGAAAATTATGGAAAAATTCGGTCTTACTACCCAGCAGGCGCTGGAAAACAAGAAAAGGGGTTCGAATGAACTTACCCAGCGGGAAAGCGAAAGCTTTTGGGATATGTTCAAGGAATCTCTGACGGACACCTGGCTGAAAATCCTGATGGCTGCATTAGCACTGGAAGTGATCTTCTATGCTATCGGCAGGATTTGGCCCTCTCTTGGCTCTGATGATTGGTTCAGTGCTGTTGCTATTTTCATTGTGATTGTTGCGGTTTCTTTCATTGGAACCTATATCAATTACAAGCAGGACCGTGGTGCTCAGGCTCTTCAAAAGGAAGCAAGTCAGATTACCGTGAAGGTTTACCGTGATGGAGAGCTGGTGGAAATGCCCATTAACAATATTGTTTGGGGAGACGCCGTATATCTCCAGCCTGGTGATAAGATTCCGGCGGACGGCATTCTCCTTCAGGGCACATTAATGGTTGACCAGGCTGCTCTCAACGGAGAAAGCCGTGAGGCAGAAAAATTGGTGCTGGGTGATAAAGAGGTTCCCTCAAATGATGACCTCTTCACCAAGTATAAGTGTTTCCGTGGCAGTGTGGTCACAAGCGGTTCTGCAGTGATGCAAGTTACCGATGTGGGTGACAACACGGTGCTTGGTACCATCAATGTTTCTTTGCAGGAAAAGGATGATACCAAGACTCCTTCTGAGGAAAAGCTTGACCGGCTTGCCAAGGGAATTGGTATCTTTGGTTACTGCGGTGGTGGTATTGCTGCAGTGGTGAACCTTATTTTGGGGCTCATTCACATGGGCACTTTTACCGTAGGTAGTGTTGCTTATCTGATTCTGAGCAGTTTGGTTCTGGGTGTTTCTATCGTTGTTATGGCGGTGCCGGAAGGACTTCCTCTCATGAATACCCTGGTTCAGGGGTTGAATGTAGGAAAGATGCTGAAGGCTCACATCTATGTGAAGAATCCTAAGGCTATTGAAACTGCTGGTTACCTGACACATCTTTTCACAGACAAAACTGGTACGCTTACCAATGGCCATATGACTGTTACAAACGTTATCACTGGTGATTCTGAAATTTACGTTTCTTATGATACCGTATGTGATGCCGTGAAGAATGACATTATCATTGGTGCTGGTGTCAATAACGATGCTACCATTAGTGGTGAAGGAAAAGCGATTGGTTCAAACGATACTGACAGAGCTCTGATGACATATCTTGCAGTTGAAAACAAGGTGAAGATTGACAAGAATATTGCTATCAGCCGTGAGCCGTTTGACTCCAAAGTGAAATATGCCGCTGTGACTCTTGCCAATGGCGTGCGGTACCTCAAGGGTGCTCCTGATATCATCATGACAGGATGCACAAGCTATATCGACAAAAATGGAGAGAAAAAGGAACTCACAGACTCTGTTCTTGAGCAGCTCCGGAAAACCTGGGAAGCTCAGACGGAACGGGCCATGCGCGTTATCGCCATTGTGAAGGAAAGCGGCAAGGAAAAGATTTTTGTTGCGCTGATTTCCATCCGTGATGATGTGCGGTCTGATGTGAAGCATTCTGTGCAGAAGCTCCAGAAGGCTGGTGTAAATGTTACCATGGTAACCGGTGACGTGATTGCCACAGCAAAGGCGATTGCAAGAGAAGCTGGACTGATTACCAGCAGTAATGATATTTGCATCACGCATGAGGAACTCTCCCAAATGTCTGATGAAGAGCTGAAGAAGGCTCTGCCAAATCTGAAGGTTGTTGCACGAGCTGTCCCCTCTGATAAGGAAAGGCTGGTAAAGGTAAGCCAGTCTATTGGAGAAGTGGTCGGCATGACAGGTGATGGCGTAAACGATGCTGCCGCCCTGCACAAAGCCGATGTTGGTTTTGCCATGGGTAGTGGTACGGAAGTGGCCAAGGAAGCGGGCGATATCATTATTTTGAATGATAGCCTTACTTCTATTGCAGATGCCGTCATGTATGGGCGGACGATGAGCAAGTCTGTGAAGAAGTTCATTATTTTCCAGCTGACGGTGAATGTGAGTACGGTGTTTACGGCTGTGCTTGGCCCGATTCTGGGATGGACAGAAGTGTTCACGATTGTTCAGATCCTTTGGATCAACATGATTATGGATACGCTTGCTGCCATTGCTTTTGGTCAGGAGCCTGCTCGAGAAGTTTACATGGAAGAAGAACCCGTTGCGCGTACGGCTGATATCCTCAATCCGTATCTGAAGAGCGCCATTTTGGTGGGTGGTGTGTTTATCACTATCATTTGCCTGGGCATCTTGAAGAATCTGTTTGGAGTACATAGTCTGATTGGCAGTACGCAGATGGACGTGGTGCGGACATTCATGTTTGCCACATTTATCATGGCAATCATCTGGAACAGCCTCAATGCAAGAACAGAAAGCATGAACCTGTTTGAGCATATTTTGGAAAACAGAAACTTTATTTTAGTCATGTCAGCTGTCACAGTCATTCAGATTTTGATTATTCAGATTGGCGGTGCTGTGTTTGGTACTACGCCGCTTACTCTGAGCAACTGGATTTATGTGGTACTGATTGCATTCCTGATTATTCCGATTGATCTGATTCGCAAGTCTATTGTGAAAAAGATGGGAATTAAGGAATAACCTACTAACCCGGCTAGTGTTAACCCGCTAGCCGGGTTTTCTTTTTCGGGAGGCCGTCAATTAGGGAGGTCGTCAATTAGGGACGCCCATTTTTGACGAAAAGAATTTTCCACTTTTCGTCAAAAATGGACGTCCCTAATTGACGGCGAGCCTAATTGACGGCCTCCTTAATTGACAGTGAGCTTAATTGGTCTGAGCACTCATATCTGGCAAGTTGTTTTCATATGGATATAGGGGGTGATTTTATATGGACACATTAAGACTGGGTTCTAGACGGGATAACAGTTCAGCTTTTACAAAGTACACTAAAGAAAATTGGTTATTATGTTGGGCCAATTGATGGGATTTTTGGTCCTAATACGAGAGACTTTGTCTACAAGTTTCAAAATGATTTTGGTCTCAAGGTGGATGGAATTGTTGGGACTGCAACCTGGAGAAAACTGACGCCATATATGAATGGAACTGTTCGGTACGATTGTTCCAACAGATATGAGTTATCCGTATTGGGTAATGCAGATGAATATTGAGGCATTAAAAACCAAATACAATTTTTTAGAAATCTTAAGTATGGGAAAGAGTGTATTAAATAAGGACTTAACTGTAATCAGGCTTGGAAGAGGACCTAAAGAGGTGTTTTATAGTGCATCGATGCATGCGAATGAATGGATTAACTCTGTGGTGATGATGAGATTTATTGAGGATTATGCTGAGGCGTACAGGACAAATAGTTCCTTATTTGGACAAAATACTCGAAATCTCTTTGAGCGTGTTTCTATTTACGTGGCACCTATGGTGAATCCGGATGGAGTAGACTTGGTTGTGGGGGCTCTCAATACTAATACTACCGCTTATAAAAATGCGAGGACGATTGCTGCAAATTATCCTGTAATACCTTTTCCCAATGGCTGGAAGGCAAATATTCTGCGGAATTGATTTGAATTTGCAATTTCCATCCAATTGGATTCTTGCTCGCGAAAACAAATTTGCACAAGGGTTTGTGAGACCGGCTCCAAGAGATTTTGTGGGGTATGGACCACTGACAGAGCCAGAATCTCTAGCAATCTATAATTATACTTTAGGCCATACATTTAGACTGATTCTTGCTTATCATACGCAAGGGGAGGTTATCTTCTGGAGATATTTAGACTTAGAGCCTGACGAATCACAGGAAATTGCCAATCAATTTCGAGAGGCTAGTGGATATACACTAGATGATAGGGTAGATACTGGCAGTTTTGCAGGATATAGAGATTGGTTTATTGATTATTATGGATTGCCCGGTTTTACTGTGGAAACAGGAAGTGGAACAAATCCACTTCCCATATCTCAATTTGAGAAGATTTATAATGATAATATTGGTATTTTGATGATTGGGGCACAGCAAGTATAATCAAAGAATCCATGCAATGATAAATGATTTCATCATTCGTAGAAGTGTTTACATAACCTGCGAGAAATTTGTTGATTTTTTTTCTAATTTATAATATAATAAAAAAGGTGTTTCAATAAATTTTATAGGGGTGATAGGTTTGGATAATTAGACAAACGTATACTGTCAGGCGGGCTGACAAAACACAGGTATCCTAAAAAAGCAGAAAGGATTTGTAAGATGATAAGGACAGGATCGGCAGTTGGAAATTATGCTGCCAAATGTGTTCGCGAAGATAATCGCGATAAAATAGCCAGAGAACATATGCATGAAAAATACATGCACGATAAGAACGCTTTCTATGATGCAAATAAAGAATTCATAGATGCGGTCATGTATGTAGAACTGCCAAAAAAGTTCAAGGATCAGCAAAAATTTCTGGATCAAAACCTTTTTGAAACATGGCGGCATACGCAGCCTTCCATGCTGCCACAGCTGAGCTTGGCTTTTTCCAGAATGTTATGCATTTTGGAGCGTATGGGTCAGCCTCTTCTATCAAGGGTGATAGTGGAGTATTACAAAGAGGATGAGCAGGTGCAAAAGAAACTTCAGAAAGCACGCGATGTACATCCTTGATGCAAAAAGAAAGAGCTCTGTATAGTACAGGGCTCTTTCTTTTCCTGTATTTTTTCTTGACATTTTATGAGTTACGGTGTAATATTGATTGTATTGAGGGCAAGGATTGCATATTAAGTAGTGTATTTTGAGTTCTTATAGAAAGGAAAATCCATCGGCTGAAAGGTTTTCTAAGATAAACAAATACATGAATTTCGGATGCAGGAGTCTCTTCATGAAAATGAAGCGTGATGAAAGCGTTAATTCTATTGAAAGTGCTAACTTTTGAAGTTAGAATTTGGGTGGTACCGCGAGTACTGGTGATATAAAGTTTATTCGTCCCAAGTGTGTAGTAATACATGCTTGGGGCTTTTTATTTCATAAAAAAGGAGGATAAAACATGCAAGAAAAAATTGATGAATTAGTGAGTGAATTAAAAGAAAAATTTGCTAGTGTCACAAATATGAAGGAACTAAATGATTTAAAGGTTGAGTACATGGGAAAGAAAGGAATTATTACGGAACTTAGTAGTGGGATTAAAGATGTAGTGAATGAAAAGAAGAAAGAATATGGAATGCATGTTAACACACTAAGAACTGCATTTAATGATGGTTTTGAGACTTTTAAAACGCGTTTAGAAGAAGAAATGGTAAATCAAAAATTGAAAGAAGAAACCATTGATATCTCCCTTCCATCTGACAAGCTTCAAAGAGGTTCTAAACACCCATTTAATAGAATCATAGAAGAAGTGGAAGATTTGTTTGTTTCTATGGGGTATGATGTGGTTGATGGCCCTGAGTTAGAAGATGATGAGCATTGTTTTAGACTACTAAATTATACGGTGGGACATCCTGCAAGAGATGCACAAGACACCTTCTATATTGATGAAGAATATCTCCTTAGAACTCAAACTTCTGCATCGCAGTCAAGGGTTATGCAGGCAAATACAGAGAAAACTCCTATTAGAGTGATTTGTCCTGGAAAAACTTACAGAAGAGATGATGATGCTACTCACTCTCATCAATTTGGTCAGGTAGAGGGATTAGTCATTGATAAAAATATCTCCCTTGCTGATTTAAAAGGAACCCTTGAAATCTTTGCAAGAAGGCTTTTGGGAGAAGATACAAAAGTACGTTTTAGACCAAGTTATTTTCCATTCACATCGCCATCTTGTGAAGTGGACGTATCTTGCTTTAAGTGTGGGGGAAAAGGCTGTAATCTATGCAAAGGTACTGGTTGGATTGAGCTTCTAGGTGCCGGCATGGTTCATCCAAATGTTTTAAGAATGGGTGGATATGACCCAGATGTATTTACGGGATTTGCTTTTGGTACAGGTCTTGACAGGCTTGCCATGTTTAAATATGCAATACCAGATATCAGATACATGTACACGAATGATATCAGATTCTTGAAACAGTTTGATGCATGCGATTTAAGTGACAAATCATAAGTGTGCTAAAAAGTAAGAAACCTGAAATATAAAATAAAATAGGAGGAAAACGTTAAATGAAACTTAGTTTAAATTTTTTAAGAGATTATGTTGATGTTCCTGTTGATATGCATACACTTGGAGAGGATATGACCAATATTGGTAATGAATATGATAGTGCTAGAAAGCTTTTAGAAGTGGAAGGGCTTACGATTGGTAAAATATTAGAATGCACAGATCATCCAAATTCTGACCACCTTCATCTTTGCAAAGTGGATATTGGAACGGAGGTACTTAATATTGTATGTGGTGCACCTAACGCAAGAGCCGGTATTAAAGTGATTGTAGCAATGGTAAATGCTAAACTTCCTGGTGGTGTGATTAAAAAAGGAAAAATCAGAGGAGAAGAGTCATGCGGCATGCTTTGCTCTATTGAGGAGCTTGGCTTGGAGCATAAGTTCTTAAAACCAGAAGATGTAGAAGGAATTGCAGAACTTGGGGAAGATGCTGAAATTGGAACAGATCCTGTCAAATACCTTGGACTAGATGATGAAGTAATTGATTTTGAACTTACGGCAAATAGAGGAGATTTGCTTAGCATTCTTGGTATGGCTTATGAAGTGGCTGCCTTATATGATTTGCCAATCAAAGACATTGATTTATCTTACACCCAAACAAATGATAATTTTGCGGATAAATTTCATCTTAATATTGAAACAGATAATTGTAGTCTTTTCTATGCCAAAAAAGTAGAAAATGTTGTGATTAAAGAAAGTCCAACATGGCTAAAAAATAGACTCATCGCCTCAGGGATTAGACCAATCAATAATGTAGTAGATATCAGTAACTATGTCATGCTAGAAGTAGGGCAGCCTCTTCACTATTACGATGCGGATAGGCTGGGAGACACACTCACTGTTAGAATGGCTAAGAATGATGAAAAACTTACCACTCTTGATAACCAAGAAAGAGAATTATCTGAAAATGATATCGTTATCGCAGATAAGGAAAAAGCAATTGGGCTTGCAGGTGTGATGGGTGGTCTTTCTACAGAAGTTGAGGCAGATACGAAAAATATTGTGATTGAATCTGCTATCTTTAATCCGGTCAAAGTAAGGCTTACTTCTAAGAAAATCTTAAGAAGTGAAGCAAGTAATAGATTTGAAAAAGGATTAGATCCAAAGAGAAGTCTTATGGCAATTGAAAGAAGCTGTCATTTGCTTGAAAAATATGCAGATGCTAAAATTGTTGGCGGTATGGCTATATATGATAAGATGAATAAAGAAGATAAAGTCATTGAGATAACATTTGAAAAAATAAGGGATGTTTTGGGCATTGAAATCTCAAATGAGGATATTATAAGTATTTTGAGAAAACTTCGCTTAGAAGCAAAAATAGAAGGAAATAAGCTAATTGTAAATGTCCCATCTAGAAGAATTGACCTTCAAATCAAAGAGGATTTAATTCATGATATTGGACGTTATTATGGAATGGATAATATTAAGGGAAAAGAGATGATACTTCCAGTCATTCCAGGACATTATGATAAGTTTAAGAGAGCGGCCAGAAATAAAATGGTGGAACTTGGTCTAAATGAAACCTTAAGTTATGCTTTAATTCCAGTAGATGAAGTGAAAAAATATTCCACAGATGATTTTGAAGTAGTTAGAATTCTAGACCCTATGACAGAAGAAAGAAACGCTTTAAGATATAGCTTAATTCCATCCCTTAAGATGGTTTATGAATATAACAGAGCACGTAACGAAAAGGATATTTCTTTATTTGAAATAGGAAAGAGTTTCTTCAAAAAAGACGGGAAATATGGGGAGCATTTATCCCTTGCATGCCTTATGACAGGTAATTACAAAGTAGGACTTGAAAAGAAAAATGTTGATTTTTATGTGATAAAGGGTGTAATGGAGGAACTTTTAGATTACCTTGGATATGAAGGAAGGTATGAATTAAAAGCAGAAGATATCCCAGCAGAACTTCACCCAGGGCAATCTGGAACAATCTACGTGGACGGCAAGAAGGCAGGTGTCATTGGTAAAATGCATCCAAACATCTCTGCAAAAGAAAATATCTATGTTTTTGAAATAAATTTAGAAATGCTTTCTCAGATAGAATCTACAGAAATGAAATATAGGGAAATATCCAAATTCCCAAATGTAGCAAAAGATGTTGCTTTTGTGGTTTCTGATAATACAAAATCTGCAGATATTGAGGCAGTCATTAGAAAAGCAGCAGGGAAAAAGCTAATTGGACTAAAAGTATTTGATGTCTACAAGGGAGCAAATCTTCCATCAGACAAAAAATCGATAGCCTACACACTAA
The DNA here is from genome assembly GCA_017469565.1 of Clostridia bacterium. GTDB lineage: Bacteria > Bacillota > Clostridia > TANB77 > UBA1234 > UBA1234. The sequence continues at coordinate 26,321 of JAFUGC010000022.1, forward strand.
CCTTTAATGACAAGGAAAAAACATTAAGTGATGAAGAAGTATTGGCTGTGTTTAATAAAGTAATAGAAAAAGTAACCACAGAGTGTAACGCAACAGTAAGAGATGCATAAAGCAAAAAATAGCACTAGGGGCTGTATAACGCGGAGTTATACAGCTCTTTTGCGTCCCCATAGGCATTGACATTTGCCACTTTTTTTTGTAAAATATTAGGCGATGAGGTGAAATCTATGGCAAAACCAATTGTTGCTTTAATCGGTAGACCAAATGTTGGAAAGTCTACTTTTTTTAATTATATTATCGGAGAAAAAAAATCAATCGTGGAAGATACACCAGGTGTTACCAGAGATAGGGTGTATGCTGATTCTGAATGGAGAGGCAGAAAATTTACCTTAATAGACACTGGTGGAATTGAGCCAAATTCTGATGATGAGATTTTAATTCAAATGAAAAGGCAAGCAGAGATTGCAATGGAAACGGCAGATGTCATTATCTTCTTAACAGACATTAAGCAGGGGGTAACGGCAGCAGATGAAGAGGTTGCTACCATGCTTAGAAAAACGAAAAAGCCAATTGTTCTTGTTTGTAACAAGGCAGATAGAATTGGAGCAGTTCCTAATGAACTTTATGAATTTTATAACTTGGGACTGGGAGATCCACTTCCTGTTTCTTCCCTTAACCAACTTGGTACAGGTGAGGTTTTAGATGCCATTTATGATAATTTCCCAGAAGAATCTAATCTAGAAGATGAGGACGAATACATTCGAGTGGCAGTCATTGGAAAACCTAATGCTGGAAAATCATCGTTGATTAATAAAATTTTAGGAGAAGAAAGACACATTGTTTCTAATATTGCTGGAACCACTAGAGATGCTGTTGACTCACAGTTTGAAAATGAATATGGAAAGTATATCTTTGTAGACACTGCTGGTATTAGAAGAAAAAGTAAAATAGAGGAGTCTATTGAAAAATACAGTATTATTAGAGCAAAGACTGCTATTGAAAATGCACATGTTTGTGTACTTGTCATAGATGCCACAGAGGGCGTTACGGAGCAAGATACTAAGATTGCTGGAGAGGCACATGAAGCTGGAAAAGGTGTCATTATTCTCGTTAATAAATGGGACTTGATTGAAAAAGAAACAGGAACATTAGAGGCTTTCAAACGTGAGGTTTATGAGAAACTTGCCTATATGACATATGCTCCTGTCATATTTGTTTCTGCACTTACAGGTCAGAGGGTGGATAAACTTTTTCCATTAATAAACTCTGTCAATGAACAAAATGCTTTTCGTGCAACCACAGGTATGCTAAATAACGTCATTGAAGAGGCTATTACACTTGTGCAGCCACCTAGTGATAAAGGAAGAAGGCTAAAAATTTATTATGCAACACAGGTTTCTATTAGGCCGCCAACATTTGTGGTATTTTGTAACAGTGCAAAACTATTCCATTTTTCTTATCAAAGGTATATTGAAAATCAGATTAGAAAAAACTTTGGAGGATTAGAAGGTACCCCAGTGAGGATTATTGTGAGAGAAAAGAAAAAGGAAGACAAATAAGTATAGAGAAAGAGTAGGAACAAAGGAGGAATAAAAATGGTTTGGCAATTGATTGTAATAGCTATGGCAGGCTATTTGTTAGGAAGCATTAATTTATCTATCATTTTATCAAAGCTTATGGGAAAAGGAGATATTAGAGATTACGGTAGTGGTAATGCCGGTACTACCAATACACTAAGAGTTTTAGGAGTAGTTCCTGCCATTTTAGTTTTTTTATTTGATGCATGTAAGGGAATCCTAGCTATTATTATTGGTAGATGGTTAATATTACTTGGAAATAGTATACCTGCTGAAAATCTAGAACTTGCTTATGAGCTTGCAGTGCTAGTATCTGCGGCTGCTGCTATTATTGGACATAACTTTCCAATTTATTATGGCTTTAAAGGCGGAAAAGGTATTGCAACATCCCTTGGTGCCATTACCATGATTGAATGGCCAATTGGGCTAGTTTGTATGTTATTTGGCGTTATCATGATTCTTGCTTCTAGAATGGTTTCGGTTGGCTCCATCATTGGAGCAATTTTGTATCCTGTTTTAGTATTAGTGATGGGAGAGGCATTTGCATTTCCAATTCCCTATATTTTGTTTGCTTGTTTCCTTGCAGCTCTTGCCATATATAGACATAAGTCTAATATTGAGAAATTATTAAATGGTACGGAGAATAAACTTTGGCATACAAAAGCAGAGAAAGCTGCTATGCAATTAGAAGGTAATCAATCTGAAGGAAAAGACAATAAGGAGGAAAATTAAATGGCTGAAAATATTTCTGTAATTGGTAGCGGTAGTTGGGGAATGGCATTGGCACTTTTGCTTCATAGAAATGGACATCATGTAAAGGTTTGGTCTTATTCAGAGGAAGAGGCTAGAGTAATCAATGAAGAGAGAAAATGTATCTTTTTAAAAGATGTTGAAATTCCAGAGGGATTAAATTGTTATACCAGTTTAGAAGAGACCATCAAAGATACTAATATCATTTTGATTGTCACTCCTTCTAATGCAATCAGAACTACTCTTAATCATATGAAACCATTTGTCAATCAAGAACAAATTTTTGTGATGTGTTCTAAAGGAATGGAAAGTGATACGCAAAAGGTTTATACACAGGTAATTGAGGAAATTTATCCGGAAAATAAAGTTGCTGCTCTTTCTGGTCCTAGTCATGCTGAAGAGGTATCTATTGAAATTCCTACAGCAGTTGTGATTGCAAGTAATGATGAGTCTGTTTCTGAATATTTACAAAAGGTTTTTATGAGCTCTGTATTTAGGGTATATACAAGTGATGATATGATTGGTGCTGAAATTGGAGGCTCTCTTAAAAATATTATTGCCCTTGCTTGTGGTATGGCCATTGGACTTGGATATGGTGATAATACCATTGCAGCACTAATCACCCGTGGAATTGCTGAGATAGCAAGATTAGGTGTAGAAGCTGGAGCTAAGAAGCAAACTTTCTATGGTTTATCTTGTGTGGGAGACTTATTTGTTACTTGTAGCAGTAAACATAGTAGAAATAGAAAAGCTGGAATTCTAATGGGGCAAGGCAAAAGCCTTGAAGAGGCAAAGAAAGAAGTTGGCATGGTTGTAGAAGGTGCCAATGCTGTGGAAGGTGCTTATATTCTTGCTCATAAGTATAGTGTGGGAGCACCTATTATTGATGAGATGTATGATATTATTCATAATGGCAAAAGTCCAAAAGAGGCAACCATGGAACTCATGACAAGGGGAATGAAAACAGAATTTTAATTTACTTGTCACAATTAGAACAAAACCAATATTTTATCCCATCTGATTCTTTTAGTTTCAGATGGTTTTTTTTACATATAGGACAAATGGGTACTTCTTCTAGTTCCTGTTCTTCCTCTGTAAAAACGGTTTTTATCCATGTGATTTTAGACAGTTCTTGATAAAATAGAGAAGGTTTATGAGTGGGTACCATCAAATAAACTCTATTTCTGGTTCTTGTTAGTGCAACATAAAATAATCTGCGCTCTTCTGCGTAAGGATATGTTTCCTTGTTATCTGATTCATTTTCCATTTTATTAGGAAATCCAATGATTGCATCTTTCATATTTAATATAATCACATTATCCGCTTCTAATCCTTTAGCCTCATGAATAGTCATGAATTGAATCTGCATGTCAGGATGTAAGATATAGATGACTTTTCTTGTTTTAGGAGAGTAATATATTTTATTATCCACATAGTCATTCAAATCATATTTAGTACGGCCAAGGAGTAAAACTTCTGCTTTTTCACCATATCTTTGATAGATATCATGCAAGGCATATCTTAAAGCATGGGTAGGTTCAAAACTATATTTACATGCAATAATTGGATTTCTTAATCTTTTATGAGAAGTAAGTTTTTTCTTGATTTGATCTGGATTTTGCTGAATAAATAAAGAGGCTTTGGCTATGAGACCTTTTGAGTTTCTATATGTCCTTTTCAGTTTGACGATTTGTGTTTTGCCAAAATATTTTTCAAAATTACAAAACAAATCGATATCATTACCCGAAAATCCAAAAATAGATTGCCAGTCATCGCCAACACAAGTAAGTTTAGCTTTTGTCTTATCTTTAATTGCTTTTACTAATCGATATCTGTCATAAGAAATATCTTGATATTCATCAATGATAATATATTGGTAGCTTAATGGAACCTTATTTTTTTCAACTAGTTCAGTTGATAGTTGAATCATATCACTAAAATCTATTTTGGAATTCTTACTTAGGGGAGGTAAGTCTGGTATTGTATTTTCATTTGATTTTTGAAGATTCTCTGCCATATAGATGATTTTCAGTCCTAGTTTATGAAAGGTAAGTGCCCTCACATTTGTTTTTGTATTGAGTATTTTTTGGATTCTTTCTGTCATTTCATTGGCGGATTTGTTTGTAAACGCAATTAATAAAATGGATTCGGGATTCACATTTTGAAAATCAATCAAGTATTTCACTTTAGCAGCAATCGTTAGCGTTTTACCACTGCCGTGCTCCGTGCAATAATTAAGCAATTATCTGCTTGGGATAATACCGCAGTACGCTGACTTTCATCTAATTTTTTTCCTTCCATCTGATGGAAGAAATGTTCTAAATGAGAGGAAGTAAAATTTTGCGTTTTTCGTTTTTGATGTGAAATGATACTAAAAAGAAGATAAAATCCAAATAAAGCAAAAATAAGAAGAAATAAAAGCATTTTAATGAACTCCTTGAAATAAAATTTAAGATAAAAATAAGAAAAATAAAACCTGTTACAAAAATTATAACAGGTTTTTCATAAAAGTAAAGAAATGTTTTATATCCATACAAATAATTTAATGAGGTCCTCCAAATTTTCATTGGTAACTTTCAGTGTTGCTACTTTATCAATGATTAGGAGAGGCTCAATTTGATAATCCTCAGCATTATCGATAATTGCGGAAAGGATATTCAGTGATTCTGAGGGACTTTCATAAAAGCAGGACCAACTAAATGCACCCTCTTCCATAATCACCTCTTTCTGATAATAACTCTTTAAAAAACGACTAAGTTCACTCGGCTTTTGAGCAAGTAAAGTAACAAGCACTTTTTTCATATGTATCAGCTCCTCTTAAGTTAATTATAATGGTAATTGAGATTGTTTTAAAGGTGTAATTATTGGTAATCAAATTTTGTAATTTTCTCTTTACAAATGTCAAATGATGGTATAAAATGTGTGCTAGTTCGTTTGAAAATTTAACATCGTGGTTTAGAAAATTTTAAGGAGGTGTTTTTTTGATACATCTAGAGAATATTTCTAAAACTTTTAAGGTAGCCAAGCGTCGTTCGTCTACCAAAGATGTGCTAAAATCATTTTTTCACAAGGAATATGAAGAGGTACATGCTTTAAGTAATGTTTCTTTTGATATTCCGGAAGGCGAAATTGTTGGTTACATACGGCCCCAATGGTGCAGGCAAGTCCACTACTACTAAAATTATGTGTGGCATTTTAACGCCATCGTCTGGAAGCTGTGTTGTTAATGGAAAAGTTCCTTATCAGGACCGAAAAAACTATGTTAAAGATATTGGCGTTGTATTTGGTCAGCGCTCTCAATTATGGTGGGATGTTCCACCCGATGATTCTTTTTATCTTTTACGAGATATCTACAAAATTCCCAAAACAGATTTTGAAAAAACAAGAAAAATGTTGATTGATTCTCTTCATTTAGGTGAGATTGTGCATGTTCCTACTAGGCAATTAAGTCTGCGGTCAAAGAATGAGGTGTGAAATTGCGGCATCGCTTTTGCATCAGCCTAAAATACTCTTTTTAGATGAACCAACCATTGGGCTGGATGCTGTTTCTAAAATAACCGTGAGGCAGTTTATTAAAGATTTAAATAAGGAATATGGTACCACGGTAATTCTCACCACGCATGATATGCAAGATATTGAGGCACTAACCGATAGGATTTTGCTCATTGGAAAAGGAAGGCTTTTATATGATGGGAGCCTTGTGGATATTAGAAAGAAGTATTCTTCAAAATTTATGATGAGCGTTCAATATGAATATACGAAAAATAAAATCAATATTGAGAATGTGGAAGTGATAGAGCAAAATGAGCAAAGAGCGGTTTTATCATTCAATTCTAATATTATTAAACTCCAAGATGTCATCAGATTTTTAACTACACAGGTGAATGTGCTAGATATTGAAGTGGAAAGCTCTCCTATTGAAGAAGTCATAGCCAAAATGTATATGGATATGAAGATAGAATAGGAGGTGGGAGAATGAAAGCATATTTATCTTTTATCAAACTGAGACTTGGTGTAGGGTTACAGTATCGATTTGCGGCAATTGCTGGCATTGCTACTCAGTTTTTCTTTGGTGCTATGTATGTCATGATGTATGATGCTTATTACAGAAGTGGCGTATCTACTGGAATGGAATGGCAGCAGCTTGTTTCTTATGTATGGATTCAGCAAGCATTCTTTTATTTGACATATTTTAATTTAATGGATCCAGATATTTATGATTCGATTGTCACAGGACAAGTATCGTATGAATTTATTAGGCCTATCAATGTGTATTGGCTTTGGTATGCAAAACTTTTTGCAAAAAAAATAGCAGGAGCCGCATTAAGATTTTTGCCAGTGATTTTGATTGCATCATTACTCCCAGTCCATTATTCACTCAAAGGGCCAGCTTCACCAGAAAGTTTTCTTTTATTTGTGATTACTCTGACATTAGGAGTTCTTTTATCGCTTGGAATAGGAATGTTAATTTATAGTTTGATGTTTTATACCACCTCTTCAAAAGGGATATTTTCTGTCTATACAGTAATAGCAGAGTTTTTTGCGGGTGGCGTAATTCCCATTCCTTTTATGCCGGAAATCCTTCAAAAAATATGTTATCTACTGCCATTTAGATTATCAGTTGATTTGCCATATAGGCTTTATGCAGGAAATATCTCTATAGAAGAAGGAATCCAAAGTGCTTTGGTACAGCTTATCTGGATTTTTATCGTCATAGCAGCAGGGCGTATCATACTGAAGAATGCAAGTAAAAAACTTGTGGTACAAGGCGGATAGGAGGGGAGATTCATGGGATTATATTTCAAATCAATCTTGATGGAAATCAAATGTGACCTAGAATATAAATTGTCCTTTATTCTCATGCTACTAGCATCTGCATTTAGTTCTTTCTTTATTATTTTTGGAACGGTGCTATTATTAAATAAATTTGGAACTATTGAGGGATGGACTTTGAATGAAATCATGCTTACGACTGGAATAGCAGTATTCGGGCATGTTACCACAGAAATGTTTGGAAGAGGATTAGATCATTTTTATAAGCAGGTCAAAAACGGATTATTAGATAGAATTTTGGTAAGACCAAGAAGTATTACACTTCAAGTACTCTGCTCGGAGTTTCAATTATCTAAAGTGGGAAGGCTGATAGAAGCAATTATTGTTTTAGGATATGGCATTTGTACAGTTCATGTGACATGGACAGCATATAAAGTTTTGGTATTATGTCTGATGATTTTAGGCTCAATAACGTTATTCTTTTCCATTCTTTTGATAAAAGCAGCGTTTTCCTTCTGGACTATAGAGGGCATGGAATTTATGAATATTTTATCTGACGGGGGAAGAGATATGTCTTCTTATCCCATCAGTATTTATCAAAAATGGTTTGCGGCAATTTTTACTTATGTGATACCATTTGGATGTGTCAATTATTTCCCATTACTATACTTGCTTGATAAGGGGAATGTTCCTGCATGGTATGGGCTTACTCCTTTGGTAACACTTGTTTTTGCAGGGATTTCATATGGGATTTGGAAATATGGATTATCACAGTATAAGTCTACGGGTTCCTGATTCTAAGAATCACATCATAGTTTATGGATTTTTAGAAAGAATTCATTTGGCTAACAAGGAAAGTCATTGACATAATGCAAAAAAGAAGGTAATATAGTTAAGAGAGTAAATCAGATAATCGCTGGTGTATGTGGAATACACGAGAGGAAAGTCCGGGCTCCACAGAGCAGGGTGCCAGCTAACGGCTGGTGGAGGTGACTCTAAGGAAAGTGCAACAGAAAGAAACCGCCTTTTTTAAGGTAAGGATGGAAAGGCAGGGTAAGAGCCTACCAGCAGTATGGAGACATACTGGCTATGTAAACCCCACCCGGAGCAACACTGGAAAAAAAGCAATAGGCTGCTCGTCTGCTTTTTTTCATCAAATGTGGCTTGAGGCATGTAGCGATACATGTCCTAGATAAATGATTATCCAATACAGAACCCGGCTTATAGATTTGCTCTTAAAAAGAATCCAATAGAGAGTTGTCTCTTCGATTGGGTTCTTTTTTTGCCCATAGACACATATTCGTAGAGGAGTATTTAAGTGCTCTCTAAATATTGAAATTTACATAAAGCTGTGATATGATAATGCCGTAATTGAAAAATTGTTTTAAATTCTCTATATTATGGCAGAGAAATCCATTTCTATCAAGAATGAAGGGGGCAAATGGAAAATGTTAAGTAAGGTGAAAACTTTATTTTTCAATGTGAAAGGTGTTTTTGAACGGAAAATAAGCCCAACTAGATACTCTAGCTCTAGTGGGCCGGCAAATGCTGACCTAAGTATTTTTGACACTTCTTTGGTTTTTCTACCAAAGTATTCTGAATTAACTCCAGAGGATAAAAATACCGTAGATGGCATTATCAAAACACTTTCATTGGATGATTACGCTTCTTTTGTTAAGTTTGGGGATGTTTTTACATCAAAATCAAATGCAGTCACAGAAGTAATCATTCAGGTACTTGGCAGAATCAGTAAAGACAATCCTCAATATAACTTGGTACGGTATCAAAATGATGCACCACAGATGATTCCAAAACTAATAAGAGCAGAGATTTTACACAGAGAGCTCATCACATGTGTGCACACTTTAGAAGAAACGAAAAAAGATGCTTATCTTCATGCAGTTGCGTTAGATAGGTATATCAAGCGAGAAACCCTTAGAAAATTAGACTTTTTAGGTGTTTTTGGAAAGGCAAACCGCCTTTTATTTCTTAGGAATCAACATTCGTTAGAAGAAGCTAAACAGCGAGTTCTTATTTCCATTAAGGTTTTGGAACAACATAGTTTAGCGGTTGCTCAAACACTGAAAGGACAAGAGGAATTGCAAAAATCTTATGAAATTTATTCTGCTACAAAAGACAGGCTGAGGAAAGATGCAAATCATCTGCATTATCAGCAAATCATGGTTAACACCCTTGATATTTTAACCATAGAGACAAGAAATTTTTGTGAGTTGCTATGGGAGAAAGAAGAAAAGATCTCTTACTTTGATTTTTTAGATAAGACACATAGAATGCTTGAATCCACTATTGATTCTCTTGAGGATAAGATGTTCTTGAAAGAGAAAATTCTAGAAACGCTTTCTATGATTTATTTGGAAATAGACCTATATAGACTTGCACATAAGATGGAAAAGGAATTGTTTGTAGAAGAGATTCATACTGCTCTTTCTAATCATCTCAATATGGACCAAGTCAAAGATGTTCTCCCTTCCTTTTATCGGAGACTTTGCATCATTCTTACCATTCTTCATCAAGATGAAAATCAACTTTCACAAAAGGAAACTACGGAGCTATTTTCTCTTTTTGCTAGTCTTGCCTATTCTGTGTTTTGCTTTGCACAAGAATGGTATTATGCAAACACAGAAGAAAAGTATCACATAGGTGTCAAAATTCCGGACAAAATGAAAGAAAAAATGATAAAGGAATGCTTGCAATATGTGGCAGAGGTAATTCAAAAACAATATGATATTGTAATACAGGATAAAGAAGAGAGAAAACGGGTATTAGAAACACTTGTCTCCAAATATAATAACTGGCTTTCTTTGATATTAAATGATAACATTGTAGAAAAAGAACTCCTAATTTTTGATGACGGCATTCGTAAGGAAAATGCAGATTTTACGAACCTCACGCATTATGTGGAAAATTACTTATCTCTTGGTGCATTTTCTTTTCGCGTAGGAAGTGATTTTTCTATTCAACCTAAATATTTGATAAGTTCCGAAGAAGAGAGAGAGTTATTTTCTTTTATCGACTTATATGCCTATTTTCAATTTAATCCCCAAGTAACAACCAATCTTTTTAGTGATGGCTACAAAAAATACGATGTTACTTCCAGTGATTTTATTGCTGAGATTTTAGGAGGTATCGATTATTGGTCTGATAAAGAGGTAAAAAATCTTCTTACTCAAATCATCTATAAAGAGTTACAGCAGTATTTTGATTTTAAATCTTTTTATGGTAGAAAAGAAGAAAAAAGGGAAGTAGCCTATTTTCCTAAACTTGTAGATGGTATTCGTGAATCTACACTAATGGTTAATCGGATTACTCATGAAAGATACACATTAGGACAGCAAAATATGCCAAAAGATATTTTTCATGAAGGCACAAAAGGACTCTTTTTACATGACGATTTTAAGATAAGTTCAATATTTTTAAGGTCTCTTGAAGATGCTATCCCTAATGTAGAGTATTTTATTATTTCTATGCAGAAATTTAAAAGACTTAATGAAGAAGTGAAAAATGGTGATAATTCATATTTTCGTGAGGTATTCTATTGTTTTCATGATATCACATGGTTAGTAGTGGATACTTCCGATGAAAACAAATTTGACAAAGTTGGAAGGCCACAAGGCCTAAATGAGCTAAAAAAGGGATATACCATCCAATTTCACTGAAGAACTCTTATTTTTCTTTCATGATAGAAACTGATAATAGTATTGTTCCTAATTATATCGTGTATCATTAAATTACTTTTTATTAGGAGGAAAATTATGAAAATTGTCAGACGGTCCAGTGAATATAGCTTTCATAATTTGTATTATATTTTTGATGCCGTTAGATTAGAATATTCTCCATATGCATATTCTGAAGTGATAAGAAAGAAGATGGAAGAAGTATCAAAGAATGTAGAAATGCTTTTGCAAATTGGTGCAAAACTCTTTCCAGAAGAGAAGTATAAAAAGCTGCTGCCAGAAAAATCTTTCCATTTGATGGAGGATGAGCTCATTTTTTCTAACATCAAATCTTTATTTATGATAGGTTCTGTAAATGATACTGACTATTTTTCTCTTAGCATTTCAGAGTGCCTAAAAATTTATAGTCAAAATGATGGTGTGGTTTATGATCAGTATTCTAAACTGAAAACAGATGTAGTAAGAAGAGTTGTTGTCTCGGAAGGAAGCGGAAGAGATTTTAGCTGGTGGACAGAGTATCATAATCTTTCATACATTGTCTTTGCAAAAGAGGGCGTGCGACTTTCTAAGAAACAATACACTCTTAAGGAGGTTTCTCAATTAGTAAACAATGGTGAAATTGTTATTGTTGATGTTCGGCGTGAGGAAATTCAGCATACAGGCGATTATATGAAAGAACTGAATCAATCAAAAAAATATGATAGGAACAATATAGATTATCCAACGGAACATTTGTTAAAAGACTTAGATGATGTCAATCACAAATATCATAAAACATATGTAAAATATGTTTTGTCTTTTTTCACAAAAGAAATCCTTAACTCCGAGATAAAAGCACAGATAAAGTACTGTACAAGTCTATTAGCAAAGCCTGCTTCCAGTAAATTGAGAAGTCTTTGCAATGATGAGTATGTATATGACATCTCACTCGGTCTTAGTACTCCTAAAGAGGCGGAAATGATGATTCAGAATTATTTGGATCAAAACCATCTTATTAGTTATACGAAAAGTAGAATTACACGCTTAAATTTATATAAAAGATTGATGAAGATTTATTCTTCTATAGAGTAAATAAAAGGCCAATGGGATATTTGATATCTCATTGGTTTTTTTGGCTTACGAAACTTTATCAAAACAGTATTATTTACTTAGGATATGCACATCTTGGAATGATTCACATATGATATAGTAAATGTTTTTGTCATGATGAATAGATAGGAGGGATTTGATGAGTGCGTGCGGTGTAGGTGGCGTTAACAGAGGATGGAGTAGGAATTCAAATGCTACACAAAACTTGTTTAGTAGAAGGCGGTAGTAGAAATAATGGCAGTAATAATAACAATAGTGGTAATAGCAACAGTAACAATCATAACAATAATAATAGCAATGTACTTGGTTTATCTCAAAATACATGCAATAACACAGATATTGAAGGACTTTCTTCCGATAATTGGTGTTGTTTATTAAATAATTTTATTGGGAGAAGATGTGAATGTGAATTTGATGTGGGGGATGAATTAGTAAGTAGAACAGGGATTTTGGAAGATGTGGGTACAGATTTTTTGGTACTTTCATCATTGAATAATAATTCTAGTATTTTGCTTTGTGATACTTGTGCCTTAAGATTTGTAAGAGTGGAGTAGTCCAGGTTTTCTGGAACTCCACTCTTATATTTGAAGTTTTACTTTTTGTGCTTTTAAAATTTGATTTTTAGATTGCTATTTTCCCTAAACTTTTTCCTATGTAATTTCAATCAATTTCATATCATCAGGAATGGGTGCGGTGATTTCAACTTTTTCCTTTGTGATTGGATGGGGAAATGATATCTTCCATGCATGTAAGGCTTGTCTGTGAATAAAATCTGATGGTGAGCCATACAAAGTATCACCAAGGATTGGATTCCCAAGATGGGCTAAATGCACACGGATTTGATGGGTACGACCAGTCTCTAGTCTTAAATGAATCAGTGAAAGATATTTTTCATTGTCTTTGTTTTCTTCATGATCTAAGTTTATGGAACACTTTAGAGCACTGTTACGAATGTCTTTCGTAATGCAGACTTCTTTTATCACGTCATAATGGGTAATAGCGGTTTGACCAGTTTCAAAATTGATTTCACGTTCCATGATGCTTCCTGATTTTCTTGATATGGGTGCATTTATAGTACCTTTTTTGTCTTCTAACTTCCCAGAAACAATAGCTAAATATTCTTTTTGAATACTTTTTTCTTGAATCATCAGTTCTTGAATGTATTCATTCTTTGCAAAAAGTACAATTCCAGACGTATCACGGTCTAGGCGGTTGATTGCCCTTATTTTTTTGTGATTATTTAAATAAGATTTGACGGCATTAGCAAGCGTGTCATTGGGATGATAGGAAGAGGGATGAACTACCATATTTGATGGTTTATTTACTGCTAATAGATATTCATCTTCGTATAAAACATCAAGTGGTATTGCTTGAGGAAGGATATTATCCGCCTCTTCAAAATCAATTTTTACCATTACTTCATCGAATGGATGAACGATGTAATTAGAAAATACTGGTTTACCATTTACCAGTATTTTCTCGTTCATCTTTAATTTGGTTAAAAGTCTTGCAGAAATATTTAATTTATCTCGTAAGATATGACTTACTGAAAATCCATCTTCTAATTCTGAGATATGATATTCTAAATTCATTTTTTCTCCTTTATTTCGAGATTGCTTGTACGATATTGATAGCTTCTTCATAATAAGAAACCGTAACTTTATCGCCAGTTTTAAGCAAAACTTGCATTTCATCTATTTTGATAGATGCCTTAAATAATTTATCTTCTATTACATAGAAAAAGTATGTGGTCCCATCCATTTCTACTTGATGAATTTCAGCAATTTCTCCTGTGATTTGAAGCAGTTCACCAGTAGGAGAAACCTTAGTATTGTTTGATTCTTCCATACCAAGTTTTATTAGGTAATCACTTAAAGTAGTAGCAAAGTTTTGTCCTACTGTGGCAACGGAATAATTTTGTACATTAACCAAAGCGGTGCGCTGGATAATCCCAGCTTTATCTTTCAAATTCATCAAATAAGTTGGATTTCCTGCAATATTGACAATGATAGGGTAGGTAGCAACATAACCAAGATTTTGCACAATTCCCTCTGCCACACTTTGTGCAGAGCTTTCTTCTGCACCAGGAATATCATAATACTTCACCACGCCTGTTGCCGTATTCATGGTAATAAATCCTGTGTTTGATTCTGTCATATTGGCGGCCGTAAGTCCCGTATAGAAGCACACCTCGCCGTCTTTATTTACTAAACTATTATAGCCATAAAAGTTAGCGTTTGTTTCAAATTCATCATCTTCATTGTAACGATAATAATATGATGTGCGTTGTACACCTGTTTTTGAAAAATTGATGACACCATTTTCATATTCAAAATGCCAGTAGGCAAGCTCTGTAAGATAGTCTAACGAGAATACATGGTCAATCCATTCAGGTCTTTCTGATACCAAATATTCTTTTGATTCTCCAGTTGATGCATCTGTCAGTATGAAACTAGAAACTACTTTTGCACCAAAAAGTCCAGCAGTAGATCTTTTGACACCCGTTATCCAATATGGTTTTCCTGTTTCATCAATTTCTAAGAAAGAAGTATCAAAAACATAAGATGGAAATTGTACTCTAAGGTGTCTGTTTAAGTTTTTACTAAAGTATCCACTAGGAGAATAATGGATTGGTTGCGCACTTTTCACAAATTTGGCATCACCAGTACGGACATTGACAAGAACATAACCAGGGATACCAGAATCATTCGCACTCATATATTTGAAAAATCCACCATAGCTAAGAGGAGATAATCTGTATTGTTCCCCTTGATATAGAATCAAATTATATTCATCATCTACGTTATACCATGATGCATTTGGAATAGAACCTACCATTCTGTCACCCAAGCGGATGGCGGTATCTAAATCTAGCATATCATAGTTCATTTCAGAACGAATGTCTGGAAAATCCTCTTCAAAATTTCCTACTTCTAGTGCCATTGCATTCTTATATGTTTCCGTATTGAATAGTGGAGAACTAAAAAGACCAAGTAGTCCAAAGATAATCAGGATACTTCCAGTGATGATGGAAATATACTTAAGTGAAGAGGTCCTTTTTATTTTATCAATGATTAATGCAAAATTTGAAAGTGTAATGAGCACCAAAACAATATAGCTCCAAAATCCTGCAGATACGAGTGAAAATGCTGGAAGAGCAACGTAAGCAATCAGAAATAAAAAAATAAGAATCATCAGTGTTGAAACAATGAAAGTCATTCTAGATGGAATTTTCTTTCCTGTATTTTTGGCGATATTTGACATGATTATCATCCTTTCTCTTGGAACGAATATTTTATTCATCAACAAGCACATTTACTAGTATTAGTGATTTTAAAATGCTTTATTCTTTCTAAATTTGTATTATATAATCACCATACATGGATTGTCAACGAAGTTTTCCTTGAAATCTTCTCTTGAAAATCGCACCCAATCAGTATATAATCGTAAAGAAATGTAAAAAGGAAAGAGGAGGAAAAAGCAATGAGTTTTGTTGATGTAATCAAACAAAAAGCAAAAGAGTCTATTAAGACTATCGTACTGCCAGAAAGTACTGATATTAGAGTAATAGAAGCTGCAAGAAAAATAACCGATGAAGGTTTTGCAAAAGTAGTTCTTGTTGGAGAAAATAGAAACCTTGCTGAAATTGCAGGAGGTATTGACATTTCAGATATTACAGTAGTGAATCCAGAATCTTTTGAACAATTTGAACGCTATGTGAATGATTTTTATGAGCTTAGAAAAGCCAAAGGAATG
Source organism: Clostridia bacterium (assembly GCA_017469565.1). Taxonomy (GTDB): domain Bacteria; phylum Bacillota; class Clostridia; order TANB77; family UBA1234; genus UBA1234. Next base: position 41,961 of record JAFUGC010000022.1, read on the forward strand.
ACACCAGAAAAAGCAAGAGAAACATTAAAAGATCCTATCTATTTTGGTACCATGATGGTAAAAGAAGGAGATGCAGATGGGCTTGTTGCTGGTAGCGTTTGTTCTACAGCAGATACCTTAAGACCTGCTCTTCAGATTTTGAAAACTGCCCCTGGCGTAAAACTTGTATCATCATTCTTTATTATGAATGTTCCTGATTGTGAGTTCGGAGAAAATGGCATGTTCTTATTTTCAGACTGTGGGCTAAACGTCAATCCAAATGCCGAAGAATTATCGGAGATTGCAATTTCTTCTGCAAAGAGCTGGCATGATATCACAGGAAAAGAAGCAAGAATATCCATGCTTTCTTATTCTACCCTTGGAAGTGCTCCACTTACTGATATGACTTCCAAAGTCATAGAAGCAACAAAACTTGTGAAAGAAAAGGCTCCTGAACTTGCTGTAGATGGAGAGTTACAATTAGATGCTTCCATCGTTTCTGGTGTTGCATCGAAAAAGGCTCCTGAGAGCAGTGTTGCTGGAAAGGCAAATGTTTTAATCTTCCCAGATTTAAATGCAGGAAATATTGGATATAAATTAGTGCAAAGACTTGCGAAGGCTGAGGCTTATGGACCAGTCACGCAAGGAATTGCAAAACCAGTGAATGATTTAAGTAGAGGTTGCAGTGCTGAGGATATCGTTGGAGTTGTTGCAATTACTGCACTACAAGCTAAATAATGGGACAATTCGTATTGGGTTGTAAAAATTGAATTTTTTAAGAAAATTGAGATAGGTATTTTGATATGAAAATTGGTAGATAAAATCAGTAGAATAGAGATATCAAAATTGATAGGAGGTTTTTTAAATGAAAGTTTTAGTAGTTAACTGTGGCAGTTCATCTCTTAAATATCAATTAATTGATATGGAGGATGAAAGTGTTTTAGCAAAGGGAAAGTGTGATGTTATTGGTGGTAGCATGAATGCTATCACTCCACCATTTATTGAATATAAAGGAAAAACAGGTGATAAGATAAAAGAGGTTATGCCTCTTCCAGATCATTTAGCTGCATTTAAAGCTGTTGTAAAATATTTAACAGATCCTGAGGTTGGTGTGGTAAAGAGCCTTGATGAGATTTCTGCTATTGGTCATAGAATCGTCAATGCAGGTCCATTCTTTAAAAAATCAACTGTTGTTACGGATGATGTATTAAAGCTATTTAAAGAAAGTTCCATTCCTTATGCACCACTTCATAATCCACCAGCACTTCAAGGAATTAATGCTTGCTTAGAAACAATGCAAGGCATTCCTCAAGTGCTAGTATTTGATACAACTTTCCACCAAACAATGCCGGAAAAAGCATATATGTATGGTCTTCCTTATGAATATTATGAAAAATATGGTGTAAGAAGATATGGTGCTCATGGTATGTCACATGAATTTGTTACTCATGAAGCAGCAAAGCTTTTAGGAAAGCCTGAAGAGGAACTTAATATGATTTCTTGTCATCTAGGCAATGGTTCTAGTATTACCGCCATTAAAAATGGTAAGTGTGTAGATACTTCCATGGGATTTACTCCACTTGAGGGACTTGTCATGGGAACTCGTAGCGGTGATTTAGACCCAGCTATCTTAGAGTTCATCATGCAAAATGAAGGAATTGATATCCATGAAATGCTTACTATATTAAATAAAAAATCTGGTCTTCTTGCTTTATCTGGAAAAACAGGAGATGTTCGTGATTTAAGAGCTCTTCGTAAAGATGGTGATGAAAGAGCTGCCATGGCACTTGATGTTTTAACTTATAGAATCAGAAAATATATTGGTGCATACATGGCTGTTTTAGGACATGTTGATTGCATTACCTTTGAAGGTGGAATAGGGGAACATAACCCTGATGTGGTAAAGGCTTGCATTGATGGTTTAGAAGAGTTTGGTATTATCTATGATGATTCTCATATTGAGGATGAAATGTATGAGGGAATCGTAAGTACCCCAGAATCAAAGATTAAGATGTTTGTGATTGCAACGAATGAAGAAATTGTTATTGCCAAAGAAGCTTTGAAATTAGTGCAATAGTAGCCTAAAAACTTATGAAGGAGTAAATGATTATGGATAAAAGAGAAGAGAAAAAGCGTTTGGAAGAGAAATTGAAAACAGTAAGAGAAACTAAAGAAGAGCGTTACCAAAGAGTAACAAGTGGAAGAGAACCAAAGGCTCATGTGATACCAGATAAAAGAAATAGGAAACCAAAACATAAAGATAGAGACTATGATGAGAGATAGTTGAAATGATTTACATAAGCTAATATATTGAAAAATATGGTAATTTATGCTATAATGATATATGAGTTAACAAACTTGTCATTTGTGCATGCTTTTACCATATTTTTTTATGGTACTTTGACATGTATGGTGTGAGCTAAATCTTTTCATGGCTTGCATTTGGCTGGTGAGTTGACTGGAGGAGTACATCATGTTAAAAAAAGTGAAGAAGTATATCCGGGAGAACCAAAGAATCCGGCGTATTGAGAAATATGACCGGGTACATCGGAATACCATGCGGCGCTTAGCCAAGTGGTATCCACAGATGGATCCTCTTATGAGGCTCCATTTATCAGCCGAAATGGCTGACTGGAAGGTGCTAAATATAGCACCCAAGGATACCAACAAAAGGTATCTTAGAATTTAGTCAGTCACTTGACCACCCCTTGTTGGGTGGTTTTTTTATGCAATAATAGAAATATCTTTGATAAAAACGAACATAATTTTGTATTTTTTGATAAAAAGTCTTGACACAGAATAAATGTTCGTATATTATAATACATGTAATAAGAACATACGTTCAAGGAGGTTTTTTATATGAAAATAGTAAACTTACCCAAATTTATAATATTTATGATAATTGTCATGTTTCTAATATCTTTTGTAACAAGCATGCTTACTAAAACCGTATTCTCAGCTTCCCCTACAGAATATGAAACAATAGTTGTAGCAAAAGGGGATACAATTTGGTCAATTGCTTCTGATATTGGTGGAAATATAGATAAAAATGTGCATGAAATCAAAGAAATAAATAATATCCCTAATTCTATCATTTATGTTGGACAAGAACTTAAAATTCCTGTAAATTTTCATGCAAACTAATGACTAAGATTTTTTAATGGATTTCCTGAATCATGTTCCTGTTTGACTTTATTGTTATGTCATGGTATGATAATAAAGATGATAATCATTGTTTGTTTTCTATTTTTTCAATAAAATTAGGAGTAATATGAAAGGAGAGAAGAGTAATGTATCTTCGCGCACGGCCGCTTTCTCACAAGCAACTAGAAGAAATCACACAGGCATTCAATGAAAAGGGGTACTTACAGTTCGCCACTCATGTAAAAAGTCTCATATGGTATCCTATCACAAATTTTTCATCGAATAGTGATGAAGTATGGGGAACACACTGGGGTTATTACACTCTTCTTGCATGGAAAACATGTTCCGGATGGAATGTGAATGTTACATCATGGTGTGAATCAGGCAAAAACTAATCGTAACCATATAGAAGGCATATCCTAAGTATATCTTTAAACTTAGGATATGCCTTCATTTTATGAAATGTGATTACGGATTATCAGGATGATAATTGGCAAGTGGATTGTTTTCAATAGCCTCTCTGATTTGAGAATTATCCACATGAGTGTATATTTCTGTAGTGGCAATACTTTCATGTCCTAAAATTTCCTGTAAAGCCCTGATATCAACATTTCCATATTGATACATTAGAGTGGCTGCCGTGTGTCTTAATTTATGCGTAGAATAATGATCTGTTAAACCAACAATATTTCTTAAATCATTTTTGATTAGATTTTGAACAGTCCTTCTACTGATCCTTGTTTTTCGTTCACTTAAAAATAGAGCTTTTTCATCCATCACGCCATCTGTTGGTCTGATTTCTAGGTATTTTTTGATAGCATCTATAGAGGCTTTATTCAAATAAACTGTTCTTTCTTTATTACCTTTTCCAATAACGGTCATTAACGCCTCATCAAATTTAATATGACTGATATCAATATTTACAAGCTCTGATAAACGCATACCACAATTTAAAAATAGAGTAATAATAGCATAATCCCTGACTCTATTATCATGCTGCTTAGGCGTAAGCTTACCATTTAAAACACCATCTAGTAGGGAAGCACTTTGCTCTAATGTGAGAAACTTAGGAAGCTTTTTTCCAAGTTTAGGAGTTTCAAGCTCTTTTGCAGGGTTATCATCAATGACTCTGGCTTTGGTATGTAAATACTTAAAAAAGCCCCTAATACTAGCAACTTTTCTAGCGCGCGTGGTTGCAGAATCTTTATGAACATCTTTTAAATATGTCATATATGCATATAAATCATTTATGTCAACTTGATTCAAGAATTTTGAATCAATATCAGAAATCGTTTCAATATCATCAATTGTAAAATTTTTAGGCTTATCTAATCTAACTTCCTGATATTTTAA
>JAFUGC010000023.1 GCA_017469565.1 Clostridia bacterium
TACTTAGAATGAATGTTGTTATAAATCTGACAGATAAGGAGAAATTTTTATGGAAAATGAAGAACTAGTTTCAGTGCTTGAAGCACTACTTTTTGCAAGTGGAAAGGAAGTATCCTTGAATACTCTTTCTGATGTATTGGATATCGATAAAAAAGATATTAAAGATGCATTAGAGGTATTAAAACAGAACTTAATCGATAGAAAAAGTGGAATTCAGCTTGTTCAAATGAATGATTCTTATCAGCTTGCTACTTTGGAAAAATATTATGCTTATGTTTGCAAACTGTTAGATAATAGACCAAAGCCAAATCTTTCTCCAGCAGCCTTAGAGGTTCTTTCTATTATTGCCTATAATCAAAATTCTACAAGAGCCGAAATTGAGAAGATAAGAGGTGTTTCTTCAGATAGTGCACTGAATAAACTTTTGGAATATAACTTGGTGGAAGAGGCTGGAAAGTCAGATTTACCGGGGAAACCTATGATGTATAAAACCACAAATGAGTTCCTTAAAACATTTGGATATACAAAACTAGAGGATTTACCACCACTTCCAACCTTTGAAGAGGCAACGGCTGAGGTAGAGAATGAAAGCAATGATAGTGAGGAAACAATAATAGATAAAACAGAAGAGTAAGGAGAAGGATACTATGGGTTTATTTGATATTTTTAAAAGCAAGAAAAAATCTGATGGAGTGATAGAGGAATATGGTAGAGCAAGCCAAAATTACTCAAATTCGTATGAAACAAATAGTGAGGATACATCTGATGCATATCATAATTCTAGCTATCATGATCCATCTCATTCCTTTGAATTGACCGTTGAAGATGTTTTCACAATAACTGGCAGAGGGACTGTTGCTGTTGGAAAAGTAAGTTTAGGTGTGATTCATACTGGAGATGAAGTGTTTATTCAAACTACTACTGGAGAAACAATTTCGTCCGTGATTATCGGAATAGAAATGTTTCGAAAACTTCTTAGTGTTGCTCAAGAAGGAGATACTGTAGGATTGCTTTTAAAGGGAATTACCAGAAATCAAATTGAACGAGAAAATTTGATATATAAACTTTAAATTGTACTGGGAAAGGAACAAATGATATGAAAATTGTCACAGGCCGCAGTGGCTCGGGAAAGAGCTATTATTGTATGAATGAAATGAAACAAGCCTTAGAAGAGGGGACCGATTGCCCTCTTCTTTATGTTGTCCCTGAGCAGTTTTCACTTACAAGTGAATATGACCTTTCTTCTATTATTGGCAGAGGAGGGATACTTGAAGTTCAAGTTTTAACCTTTAAGCGCCTTTGTCATAGAATTTATAATGAATTTGGTTATCAAAGTGAAACCATATCAAAGGCTGGTAAGGCAATGCTTGTTTACTCGGTGATGAAGGATTTTGAAAAAGATTTGGTATTATTAAACGGAGTAGATAAAAAAGCTGGGCTAGTTTCTACCGTTTGTGATTTCATTTCCGAATTTAAAAGGTATAATATTGTGCCGGAAATGCTTTTAAATGCTGATACTGGAAATACAAGGCTTAGAGAAAAATTAAAGGAACTTGCTTATATCTATGCAGAATATGAGAAAAGAATTGATGGTAAATTCTTGGATAGTGATGATGATTTAAGAGTAGTAAAAACATTTATTGAAAATTCAAAACTCACCAATGGTGCTAAGATTTGGATTGATGGGTTTGATGGATTTACACCACAAGAATTAGAAGTAATTAAAATATTAAATAAAATTGCCGATGTCACCATTGCCATTACTACGGATAGAGTTTCAAGTCCTAATGAAAATATTTCTAATGTAGGAAATAGTACGGGTAGGGAACTTTTCTTATTGAACCGCAAAACAATCGAGAAATTAAAGAGATTTGCAAATATTGATGAAGTTTACTTGGATAAAATTCAAAGGTTTGAAAATTCGGAGCTAATTCATCTTGAGGAGAATTTTAATCAGTTCCCATTAAAAGTATTTACAGAAGGTAATAAAAGCCAAGACTCTACAAATGACATGAGAGGTTCTGATGTTTCTCCAATTACCATTAGCATGTTTTCCAACATGTATGCAGAAGTAGAAAATATTGCATGTAGCATCCTATCGAAAGTCCGTGATGAAAATTATCGCTTTGATCAAATTCTGGTTGCCACAAGAAACATGGAGGCATACAAGCCCATTTTAAAAATGATTTTTGAAAGGTACCAAATTCCATATTTCGTTGATGATAAGAGTGAACTATCGGTACAACCTTTAATTTCGCTTGTCACCTCACTTTTAGATATTTGTAGTAAAAGTTTCCAAACGGATAGTGTCATTACTTATTTAAAAACAGGACTTACTAATATTGAGGATAATAGCGATATCGATTTGATTGAAAACTATGTTTTAAAATTTGGTATCAAAGGCACCAAGTGGCTAGACTCATGGAATTACGATAAGGATGAGGTCAATGAAAAAATAAACTCTATCCGAGAAAAAATAGTGGTACCAATCATTGCATTTAAGGAAAAACTTGCCTCAAGGAAAACAGTGAAAGAAATTGCCACATCCCTCTATGAATTTTTGTGCGATATTCACGTCCAAGATAACCTTGAGAGATTCTTAGAAAAATTAAATGAAAATAATTCAGAAGAAATGCTAAGCACAGACACCATGTTTATGAATAGTTATCTTCAAGTCTGGAATATTTTTATGAACCTTTTGGATGAATTAGTGGCAGTCATGGGAGACGAAAGGATTTCATTTGAAAAGTTTGAGAGAGCCTTAAAAGCAGGAGTAAGTTCAGTACAAATTGGTCTAATTCCTACCAATAAAGACCAACTGGTGATAGGGGATATCTCACGTTCTAGGAACTCTCATATTAGCATTTTATACGTTTTAGGAGTCAATGATGGACTATTCCCAATGCAGTATGATGATGAAGGCTTTTTGAATGATTATGAGAGAAATTTACTGCTAGAAAATCATATTGAAATAGCAAAAGATACAAAAATGTTACTTTTGGAAGAAAATTTCAATATCTATAAAATACTGACAACACCTAAAAAAGAACTTCACATTTCTTATCCCATTGCAGATGATTCTGGAAGTACCTTAAGACCTTCCATGATTATTAGTGAACTAAAAAAGATGTTTCCTCATATTCCAATGAATGATTATGTTTCTCAAGAGGCAACATGGCAGTCTTTTGTGAATACCATCGATTCCACTTTTGTACATTTAGCATCCGAGATGAGAAAAAATAAAAACCATGAGGAAATTGATAAAGCATGGCTTGCGGTTTATGATTGGTACAAAAAGAATGAAAATACCAAAGCGGCTCTGATTGAGTCGGGATTAAGATTTCAAAATACTGTTAGCAACCTAACAAGAACCTCTTCACAGAGTTTATATGGAAATACCATGAATTCCAGTGTTTCACAGATGGAAACTTTTGCATCCTGTCCCTTCATGTATTATTTAAAATATGGCCTAAATGTCAAGGAAAGAAAGGTATTTAAGCTGGCAACTCCTGATATTGGTACATTCATGCATGATATTCTTGACCAATTTGCAAAGTACATAGAAAAGAATCATCTTTCCTGGAGAGAGTTAGAAAAAGAAGATATCGATTGTATTTCTTCACAGATTGTGGATGATACTTTAGGTGAAACAAGATACCGTATTTTTACAAGCAATAATAAACTTAAGTTCCTAAGTATTAAGCTAAAACGTGTTGTAAAAAGAGTGTTATGGGTGATAACACTTCAAATCAAGAATAGTGAATTTGATGTGGCAGGTTCCGAACTGGAATTTGGTAAAGGAGAAAATGCTAAACTACCGGCCATTGAAATAGAACTAGAAGAAGGAAATAAAGTACTTCTAAATGGTAAGATTGATAGGATTGATATTGCCAAAACAGAGGATGGAAAGTATATCAGAGTGGTAGATTACAAATCCTCTTCCAAATCCATTAACCTATCCAATGTGTATTATGGTTTGCAATTGCAGCTAATCACTTATTTAGATGTAGTTTCAAAAGATGATTTACTTCCTGGTGGTGCACTTTATTTAAAACTGGATGACCCAATTATCAAAACGAAAAAAGATATTTCCACGGAAGAAATTGAAGAAGAAATCAGAAAGAAACTCAGAATGGACGGAATCATTCTTGCGGATGCAAAACTAGTGAGGGCAATGGATACACAAATGCTAAGCGAATCATCCAACCTTAATTTGAAATTAAAAAAAGACGGAACCTATAGCAGCATGCCTACGGCAAATGAAGAAGAGATAAAGCTATTAATGAAACATACGAAGAAAATCCTAAAACAATTTGCTGAGGAAATTTTAAATGGAAAAGTAGAAAATGTTCCAGTCAAGAATGACAGAAAATCACCATGCTCTTACTGTGATTACAAAGAGATATGTAATTTTGATAAAGAGCTTGGAAATCGATTTAAGAAGATTAATGAACTAAAAAATGAGGAAGTATTTGAGCAGATGAAGATGTTTTAAGGAGGAGCCTACCCATGCCAGATGTAAAATGGACAACCGAGCAGGAAAATGCGATTAAAATAAGAAATTCAAAGACACTTGTTGCAGCGGGAGCTGGTAGTGGTAAGACTGCCGTTCTGGTGGAGAGAATTATTCGTAAAGTAATAGAGGATGGTATCGATATTGATAAGATGCTAATTGTTACTTTTACAAACGCTGCGGCTAGTGAAATGAAGGAGCGTATTCGTGAGAGACTTTATACAGAAGCCTCTTCTAATCATGCTCTTCAAAAGCAGATTTTGTATTTGAATCGTGCTAGTATTATGACGATAGATGCTTTTTGTAAAAAGGCAGTGAAGGATTATTTTTATAAATTAGACATTGATCCTAATTTTAAGATTGCAGATACTACTGAACTAGAACTCATGAAATTGGAGGCGATTGATGAGGTATTAGAAGAGCTTTACGAATCGCAAGAGGAAGATATCATTGATGTGTTAGATGCATACTCTAACAATAAATCGGATGATAGTTTGGTCAATTTAATCCTTTCCATACATCGTTTTATTCAAAGCTGTCCTAATCCTTTGGAATGGCTTGATGAGAAATGTGAAATGTATCATGTAGATACGGATGACTTTGGAAATACCGTATGGGGAAAGTATATTATCAAGTATACAAGAAATGTTGTGGCGGAGTTATTAGAAGAGCTTAAAAATATCAGAGATGATTTTGAGAATATAGATGAGGCACAAAATTATTTGCTTACCATTCAAGATGATATTTTAGCGTTAGAGGCTTTAAGAAAAAATAATTTTTCTTGGGATGACTATTATCAAGCGTTTCAACATGTTGAATTTTCTTCTTTGAAACGTGCTCCCAAACTGGATGAGGAAACAAGGGAGTATGTCAAAAGTGTCAGAGAAAAGATGAAGAGCATTATTGGACAGTATTTAAAAGAGGAGGTATTTATTTCCTCTTCCTCAGAAATCTTACAAGATTTAAAAAATGCTTATGCACATGCAACTGGTATCAAACATATCATTCATCTTTTTGATGCAAGGCTTCATCAGAAAAAGGAAGATAAGAATGTTTTGGACTTTAGTGATATTGAGCATCTATGTCTAAAACTTTTTAGTGAAAATGAAGATGTGTTGCAAGACTTTAAAAATAAATATGAGGAAATTTTGATTGATGAGTATCAGGATAGTAACCTGATTCAAGAATCGATTTTAAATAAAATTTCCAACGGAAATGTATTCATGGTTGGTGATGTGAAGCAGAGTATTTATAAATTTAGGCAGGCAAAACCGGAATTGTTTTTGGAAAAGTATCATGCCTATCCAACATGGGTGGATGACGGGAACATGTCTACTGAAAACAAAATTTTACTTTTCAAGAACTTTAGAAGTAATGAGAACATCATCCAGCAAGTGAATTTTATTTTTCAGAATATCATGTTCAAAGATACGGGTGAGATTGATTACACGGAAGAGGAATTTTTAAAATATGGTGCTACTTATTATGATTATGATGGCGAAAGTGCGGAAATCCATATCATTGAATCCAAAAATCAGCAAGGAAAAAGTGAAGAGGAAGATAGCAGTATTTTTGAGGATGATATTGAAGAAAAGGCACAATTAGAAGCTAGAGTAGTGAGCAAACGAATTGAAGAGCTGGTTGGAAATTTTGAGGTGTTTGACAAAAATACAAAGCAAAAAAGAAAAGCGAAGTATTCTGATATTGTAATTCTGTTAAGGGCTACCAAGGGTTATGCAGATACATTTGCCGAGGAATTATCCAAAAGAAATATTCCTGTTTATACAGATGTGAAATCTGGTTATTTTGATAATCCTGAGGTTCAAGTGGTGTTGTCATTACTAAAAATCATAGACAATCCTTATCAAGATATTCCACTTCTTTCTGTGTTAAGATCGCCTATTGGAAACTTTGATGTAAATGAACTAACGAAAATCCGTATGGTGGATAGGAAATGTTCCTTCTTTGAAGCCATGATGATGGCAGGAGGGCAAGGGGATGAAAAGGTTAAAGATTTCTTGATAAGACTTTCTCTTTGGAGAGAAAAATCTAGGTATTTGACAATTGATGAACTTTTGTCTTATTTGTTTGATGATACCAAATATTACTATTATGTATCACTACTGCCAAATGGTGATAGAAGGCAAAATAATCTAAAGGTGTTACTAAAAAAAGCGACTGACTATGGAAAATCTAGCTATAAGGGATTATATAACTTTTTAAATTTTATTGATAATGTAAAACTTAGTTCTGGGGATTTTACAGATGCA
>JAFUGC010000024.1 GCA_017469565.1 Clostridia bacterium
TACTACTTATATTATACCATTTAAAAATATGCGGGGCAATACTGCTTACCATAAGTTTAAGGAATCGTCTGCCGTTAGTTCCTTGACTCCTTCCAAATGATAAAATGTTTCAGGAACTTCACCAATTAACACTGTTTCTGCAATATCCACATCATTGTTCACTTGCACGCCACTAGTCACAAGTGGCCCAACAATTCCCATACTCATCACAATATTCAAATAAATTCTATGTCTGATTTGATTAATTCCTGTAGATACAAACTCCGTCTTAAAATCTAAATGTACCGTTCCTGTGGGAATTACCTTCATTTTGATATAAGGTCCAATTCCCGAAAAGAGTGGAATTCCAGTCAGATTTCCAAAAGGGATTTTAATATACGTCTCTTCCAGATGATTGTTATACTCTTGAATCCTGGAGGAAATTTCCGATGCAATTTTATTCATTTCAATCACATTCGCTCTAAGAGCTAAAATTTTCCCTGATTCATCTCTATCTAGAATAATTAAATCTAAATATCCGATTCCCCCCATTACCTCTTGTACAACCGTATTGGAAATAGAAATTCCGCAAACTTTCTGCTTTTACTCTGCATAATTCCACAATCACAGGCTGTGTCATTGCCGTAATTCTTTCTGATAATAATACAATAATTAATAAAACTACTATGATGCTAAAAATATGTTTCTGACTTTTTAGTTTAGAAAAACCTAGTCTTTCATTCATGCTAGCTCATAAGCTCCACTTTTGCCCTCACCATTCTTCTTGGAATAATCAACTGCTGTCCTGGTAAAATATGATCACTATCTAATCCGTTTTGTTCCATAATATCGCCGGATGTAGTCCTAAATTTCTTAGCAATATTCCAAAGCGTATCTCCCGGTTTTACATAGTAAATAACAATACTTGGCATATTTACATGAGAAAGTTCTTCCGCCTCAATTCCCTTAATCCCTCTGATGGTCTCTTCTTTTTCTACACATACATTAACATTAGCAGATATCTTAATTTGAATCTGACTATCATCTATTTTTTGATAATCGATACCAACAATATTCATATTCACATCTGCATCCATTCCGCTTTGTAGTCCTTCCACTTTCACAACCTGTTGGAAAGGTAATTCCATCTTCTTATTTTCTAGAGTCCTCTTCACTTCATTGCAGAATAAAACATCGAATGCAATATTCCCCTCCAATGCCACTTTACCATCAAGAATATTTTTTGTTATGATGTTAGGAGTAGCATCAATATTTAGTATCCTAATATTTTGCAAATCCGGGATTAGTAATCCTTGCATCATCTCTATATTTTCATTTTGATGAATCACATTTTGAAGTACCTGAATATCTTCAAACGTGCAATGAAGATCCATATCCGGTCGATAGATATCCGATATCATTTCAAATTCTTCTTTTTGATATACACAAGCCTTCACCATGATATCACTTTCTACAGCAAAACTAACAGACTTTAAATCCTGATAAATTGGATGTACCATAAAAGACTCAATATTGAAATTTAGCTTTACATCCATATTTTCTTGAATACCTTCAAATTCAATAAATCCCATGACAGGTACCGTAGATTCAAAACACTGTGGTGTTTGATTTTCATTATCCGCCACATAAATAATTTTAATCATGGCATCTGCTTTGGCTAAAATTTTATTATAACTAATCTTAAAATCCTCGTTGACAATTTTCATATTGGCTCTTAAAATTTCTCCAATAGGAGGGCAATCCTCATCTAAACTAATATTTTCTTTTAGATTGATATCTTGACATTTACAATTGCAAAGCATGTTCATACTTACCTTGTCTTTCTTTAGTTCTACATTTCTATCATCCACAATATCTTTTGCAACACTGCACTCTGCATTATTCATTGTTTTTAGATTTAAGGTGATTGGCGATTTGATATTAATCTTTCTACCGTTAATCACCTTACATTCTGTTGCACCCTTAAACACTTTTAAATCTACAATCGAATCCTCTGTCACACCATCAACATTAAATGTTTCATAAAAATTAAAAACATTATTTAGGTTCCTAAATGTTCCATTTTCCTCTTCAGACATATAGATGATAGAAACATCCATCATGCCTTCAATATTCACCTTTCCATTTTCCACTTCCTCCTTTGTGATATACACCTCATTGTCCACATCGACCAAACTTAATATATCAGGCTTAATATCCGGCACAGACATATCCCCTTCTACTACCTTTATCTTTTTATCATTCGAGATAAGTTTAGTAGAATTTATGGTTTCATTTATCGTTTCAATATTCATAAAAAATCCCTCCTAATTCGTTTTCGTATTGATACTAAAATATATTAGGACGGATTAAATTTTAGAACAAGTTTTAGCCTGAAAAAGGGAACAGGTAGGGGACGGGGGAAAAAGTGTTACTTTAAGGGTAACACTTTTTCCCCCGTCCCCTACCTGTTCCCTTTTTGGACTCAAAAAAAGAGAGAACTAACTTGTCCTCTCTACAAATTCACCTCTTGGTTGATGTCTCCAAGTATGGAATTAAAAACTCCGTCATTACTGGTATTAATACCAAGTTCTACCTTTCTGCTAATTACTTCATCATAACCATATGTAATATTACAATTGATATCATCCCTTTTTACTAAAAATCCATTTGGGTAAGCACCAACAAGCGTGCCTTGAATTTCAAAAGTTCTATTTCTTCCAGCATTTCCGCGTAACATTACTTTTTGTCCTATGTACTCTCCTATATCACTTCTCATTTTCATGATATCTTTTTTTTCAATTCCTGTACCCACAAAACCACCCCTTTTACTCTTCAGTACAATTCAAAGTATAGCACAAAAAAGTGATAATGTCAAAGTATAATTCTTCCTTTTTAGTCTTACTCTCCCAACGGTTTGCTGGTTTTATTATGTAAAGAAAACATAATAAATAGACACTTTAGGGACGGAGGAAAAAGTGTCAATGTTGACATTTCTTCCTCCGTCCCTAATTTGTTAATCTTTATTTTTTATCAAGATATTTTTTTAAGAATCTTCCGGTATGAGATTTTTCATTTTTAGCAATTTGCTCTGGCGTTCCTAAAGCAATTACTTCTCCTCCGTTAATGCCTCCCTCAGGTCCTAAATCAATAATATAATCTGCAATCTTAATGATATCTAAATTATGTTCAATAATAATCATACTATTTCCTGCGTCTACTAATCGATTCAAAATTTCAATTAATCGGTGAATATCAGCCATGTGTAAACCGGTGGTAGGTTCATCTAAGATATACATGGTTTTACCCGTGGCTTTTCTGCAAAGCTCATCTGCGAGTTTTACTCTTTGAGCCTCCCCTCCTGAAAGTGTGGTAGAGGATTGTCCAAGTTTAATATACCCAAGTCCTACATCATACAATGTTTGAATCTTATTTTTAATCTTAGGAATGTTTTTGAAAAATTCAAGTGCCTCTTCTACTGTCATATCTAAAACATCATAAATATTCTTTCCTTTATATTTTACCTCTAGTGTTTCTTTATTATAACGCTTTCCGCCACATACATCACAAGGAACATATACATCAGATAAGAAGTGCATTTCAATCTTGGTGATACCTTCTCCCTCACACGATTCACAGCGCCCACCAGGAACATTAAAACTAAATCTTCCCTTAGTGTATCCACGCATTTTTGCCTCATTGGTTTCCGCAAATAAATCTCTAATCAAATCAAATACACCAATATAAGTGGCAGGATTTGAACGAGGAGTTCTTCCAATTGGAGACTGGTCAATAGCAATGACCTTATCTAAATTTTCAATGCCTTTTATCTCTTTACACTTACCAGGTTTGGTCTGTGCTCTGTTCAATTCACTTGCTAATTTTTTATATAATACTTCATTAATCAATGAGGATTTACCAGAACCAGAAACACCAGTAACCGCAGTCATTACTCCAAGTGGAATTTTTACATCCACCTGTTTTAGATTATTCTCCGCAGCACCGCGAATCTCCAAAAACTTTTTATTGCCTTTTCTCCTCTTAGAAGGAACTTCAATCTTTAATTCTCCACTTAAATATTTTCCCGTAATCGAATTTGGATTTTTCTTAAGCTCTTCTGCCGTTCCCTCTGCAACAACATTTCCACCATGCACACCAGCACCTGGACCAATATCAATAATGTGGTCTGCTGCATACATGGTATCTTCATCATGTTCCACAACAATTAATGAATTACCAACATCTCTTAACTTTTTTAAAGTAGCGATTAATTTTTCGTTATCCCTCTGATGAAGGCCGATGCTAGGCTCGTCCAAAATATATAACACACCCATAAGACCAGAACCAATTTGTGTAGCAAGCCTAATTCGTTGCGCCTCTCCTCCAGATAGAGTTCCCGCACTCCTAGACAATGTTAAATAATCCAAACCAACATCGATTAAAAACTGTAGCCTTGCCTCTAACTCTTTTAAAATTTGATGGGCAATCATCTTTTCTTTTTCTGTTAAAACGAGATGTTCCATAAAATCTTTAATTTCCACAACTGACATAGAAGTAAGTTCATAAATATTTTTTCCACCAACCGTAACGGCAAGTGCATTTTTATTTAGTCTTGCGCCATCACAAGCACTACAATGAGATTCCGTCATATACATCTCATAAAACTCTCTCATGCCATTGGAAGAAGTTTCACGGTACCTCCTGTCCATGGTATTAATGACACCCTCAAAAGGAGCCGTGAAATTTCTCACACCCGCTGCACTCTCATATCGAAAATCAATCTTTTCGTCTCCCGTACCATACAAAACTTTATCCACAAAATCTTGTGGCAAGTCTTTGATTGGCTTTGATACATCCACATGATAATGCGCTCCCAAAGATTTTAAGTACATGACACCCATGTTATTTTCCTTTGCTTGGTTCCATCCCATGCCTTTTAGTCCACCATCTAAAAAAGAAATATTCGTATTAGGCATTACTAAATCCGGATCCATTTTTAAAATTACACCGATACCACTGCAAGCAGGACAAGCACCATAAGGATTATTAAAAGAAAACATCCTTGGTGTTAATTCCTCAATACTAATGCCACAATCTGGGCAAGCATAATTTTGCGAGAATAAAAGCTCCTCATTCTTCTTTTTATCCTCTCTAATGACATCAATCAAAACAAGCTTATTTGCATATTTTAGGGCAGTTTCTACAGAATCATTGATACGGTTTCTAACGGTATCTTTCACCACAATTCTATCCACCACAATCTCAATATTATGCTTTTTAGTTTTTGTCATGGTGATTTCATCTTCGCTCAAATCATATAACGTGCCATCTACACGGATTCTAGCAAATCCATCTTTTTTAGCATCTTCAATTAATTTTGTATATTCTCCCTTTTTACCTCTCACAACAGGAGCTAAAATTTGAATTTTCGTTCCTTCTCCTAAATCCATAATAGCATCCACAATCTGATCAATGGATTGCTGTTTAATTTCTTTTCCGCAATTTGGACAATGTGGCACACCAATACGTGCATACATCAGCCTAAAATAATCATAGATTTCTGTAACAGTTCCCACCGTAGAACGCGGATTTTTAGAAGTGGTTTTTTGATCAATAGAAATGGCTGGTGAAAGGCCCTCAATATATTCTACATCTGGCTTTTCCATCACGCCTAAAAACATTCTGGCATAAGAAGAAAGGCTCTCCACATACCTGCGCTGTCCTTCTGCATAAATGGTGTCAAAGGCAAGCGAAGATTTTCCAGACCCACTAAGCCCAGTCACCACAACAAGTTTATCCCTAGGAATCTGCAAACTCACATTTTTAAGATTATTCACCTTTGCTCCCTTGATATCTATATACTCTAGCATTCTCTTTACCCCCATGCTTTAAAATTCACACATACGTTCTTATTATAGCACGGATGTTTTTAAAAAACAACGCGAACATGCAAAAAAAGCGAACAAATAGGGACGAACATTTTCGTCCCTATTTGTTCTTTTCATTCTCCTGTTCTTTTTCAATGCTCCTCTTAATCTCTTCTAGCGTAATCTTTCCTACACTCGCTATGCCTTTTGGAGCCTCTTTTTCCTTTTTTCCTTCCAGTCTCTTAACTTCCTCAATCCTCTTTTGCAAGATAATCCCTTTTGCCTTCTCATAATCAAACACGCCATCTACCGTGCACCTATCCTTGATTTCCGGCGTAACTTTAATTTGCATCACTTCCCTTGCCGTTTTCGCAAAATGAACTGGTGCTTTGGAATCACAACTTGCCACAATCTCCAATCCTTCATACGATAAACTTCTAGATTGCTCAATCTCACTAAAAATCTTTACCTTAGTGGCAGGTTTTAAATTATCGTATCTCCCCGCCTTCATATGAAGCATAGAGGTTAGTTTTCCCGCTTTTTCAAACTTTTTTGGAATACCATTCATCCTTTTACAAAATTCTTGAATGATAGGAACCCCATTTTCTTCATGATTGTAATGATGAGGCCATTCTTCTCTTGGGGTTGCAGCTTTTCCAAAATCATGAACAAGAGCACAGAATCGAATCATTTCCCTTTGCTCATCTCTTGCATTCTTATCTCCATGCGATTCATCAAGACGTTTCAATTGAAATCTAGTATGTTTGGCATTATCTCCCTGTACCACCGATGCTTCCGCTTTTTGAGGCGAAGGTTTTTGAAGTGAAAGTTTTGCGGATACATCAGAAACTCTTCCTTTAAACCTAATGCCACTCGGCGTAGCTTGCACTGCTCTATCTAAGACTTCTAACGTATGCACATAAGCGTCACCCTCCGGATGATATAAAACAGGCTGCTCCACTCCAATCAAATTTGCCACCTCAGGGAAATGCACATCCAAAATATTTGCCTTTCTTAGCGTGTCAAAAAACATACTAGGATGCTCTGTCATCAAGGCTTTTCGAAATTCTGCTGTTACCCTTTCATTAGGCAAATTCACAAGTTCCTCTCTCATACTTTCCATTGTTTTTAGTGTATGCTCTTCCACATCAAATCCAAACTTTGCCGCAAATCTTGCCGTTCTATATACTCTTAATGGATCCTCACTATATGCCTCCGTAGTCATGCGTATTTTCTTTTCTTTTAAATCTTGAAGCCCATGAAACGGATCCACTAGCTTCCCGGTAAGCACATCCATCGCCATGGAATTAATGGTTAAATCCCTTCTTGCCAAATCTTCTTCTATGGTAATCGCCTTATCCGTCTGCACTTCAAAATCCGTATGTTTTGCCCCAATCTTTCTTTCCTTTCTAGCAAGAGCAAACTCACAACCATCTATGATAAAAACCGGAAATGACTTTCCTTGAATTCTAGGAGCATCAAACAATTCCATAAATTCTTCGGTAGAAAGACCCGTCACACAAAAATCCATATCGTGGGGTTCTTTTCCAAGCTGGGCATCACGAACCGCTCCACCAACTAAATACATTCTTCCATTATTTTTCGCAACTTTCTCTGCTATCTCGTAAAACCTATCACTAATTTTCACGGCATCATCCCCTCTTACTGAAATTATAGCATAAAAAGCCCCCATTGATATTTTTTCTTTATTCTCTGTAAGACTCTCTTTGTCATGCTTTGTCACCCCATTTTGGATAGCCCCTAATGAAAAAACATGGCCTATACCAACTCTTTCCCCCACTTGGCACTCTCATTCTTCTTATATCCCATTGTCTAATGCAAATTTTTCAAGTGCATAGATGGAAGTATCTAAATCATATTCCTAGCTTTCCCAGGCACACCAACAATAGTCACACCATCTTGAATATCCTTTAGCACTACTGCATTTGCACCAATCTTCACATCATTTCCAATTTGAATTGGTCCTAAAATCTTGGCTCCTGCTCCCACCATGACATGATTTCCTAAATCAGGATGTCTCTTTCCTATCTCTTTTCCTGTACCACCAAGAGTTACGCCTTGATAGATAGTGCAGTCATCTCCTACAGTGGCTGTTTCTCCAATCACCACACCCATTCCGTGGTCTATGAACAATCTTCTCCCAATTTCAGCCCCTGGATGAATTTCAATTCCGGTGAAAAATCTTCCGAATTCCGTGAGAAAAATCTTGCCAAGAAAAATAATTGATGTCGATATAAATAATGCGCTAGTCGATAAAATATCAATATATGAAAACCTGGATACAGTAAAAACACTGTCATCAGGCTAGCACAAGCTGGATCTTTCTCTTGGATATTTCTAGCGTCTTCAAGTAAATCTCTAAAAAACAAACCGCATCACCTAAAGATATCATATGCAATTAAGCGAAAAAAAGTAACTATCTCTCAATTTCCTCATGCATCTTTTTAATCCTCTTGGCCGTTTCTTTCCCAACAAATTCTTCTATTTCTGCATCAGCAATACTGCCATTTCTACTATAATTAATGAGTGCATTAAGCTCATTATATATTTGCTTTTTATAATATCCCTCTTTTTTCTCCCCGAGCAAATCTTCTTTGGTAAAACTCATTCCAGCAGATTTTAAATCATACGTCCCAGGGCATGCCATAATTTCTACATCATCTTGGAATCTCCTTCTAAATGTCAAAATGGCTCTTCGACAATGAAAACAAGAGGTAACAAGCATAATTCTATTGATTTTAGATACTTCTCCTCTTTTTTCTAAATCTTCCATTAACTTTTGTGAATACTTAACGTTTTCTAAAGTAGTGTTAGAAAATGGTTCATGAAATACCTGAATAGGTGGTATTTCGCCTAAAGAGTAGAATATATTTTGCATTAATTGCACTTCTGTAAGCCTTAATATCCTTTTTTCTACTCTCTCCTTGGCAAAATCTCCATGCTGATTCTCATCTAATTTTTCTTGATTTGACTCAACAATCTTCTCTTTTTCCGCAGTTTCAGCATACTTCTGTAAAACAAATTTTTCCTTTTCCGATAATTCTTCTCCCGTTAACTTTCCATCTATCGTACTCTTTACAGCATGAATCATTCTTTGCCTATTTGCTTCTGACTTTGCAGCAATCTTATGCCAGCCCTTTCCACCAGTCAGTAAAATATATTTTCCATACCCTTTTTTGTATAGCTCTATCGTTTTAATGACCCTAGATTTTACAGGCACCGGTGAACAACCAAGCACTACTAAAAAATCCGGATTATTTTCTGAGGTTGGTTCTATTTTAGAATAATCTTCCACCCCAGCCATCACTAAATCATACACATAATCTATATTTTCAGATTTTGCTAGCAACTCATAATCTAATTCTGAAAATTTCAAATTTTTTCCTTCTTTCCAACAAAAACTTTCATCTAGTTGATATTTTACCACAAACTACTTCATTTTGCTAGCCAACATCTCCCATTTACTTTTTGCATATAATGTGCTAGTATCTTTTTGGGGGGAACTAATCATGAAAAATGTATACATAATACTTACACAGTCTGGTACATTGATTTCAAAAACACTAAAACTCTTTACTCATGATAAATATAATCATGCATCGATTTGTGTGGATGATGATTTTAGTAAATTCTATTCTTTTGGAAGGCTGAAAGTAAACAATCCATTAATAGGCGGATTTGTAACAGAAAATGCTTTTACTCATGTATTTGGGAAATTTAAGAAAGTTCCTTGCATGGTTTTAAAAATTGAGGTTTCTGATGAAAAATATCAACAAATAGTAGAGGTAATTCAAGAATTTACAAATGATCCAAATAAATATAAATATGACTATTACAATCTTTTCCTTGCGAAAACGCCTCTTATGGTAGGCCATATGAACAGATATTTTTGTTCAGAATTTGTAGCCTTTGTACTGGAGTCTTGTGGTATGAAACTTCCTAGTAAAATCGAAAAAATGCGTCCATACTGGTTTACGCATTTGGAAGGAGTGGAAGTACTATATCAAGGAGAACTAAAAGAATGGTGTGGAAGTGCTTATAAAACAGTGCTTCCAGTGCAAAAGGAGACCGTCACCATTGGTACATAAAAGAAGGATGCCAAAAGAACCAATTCGAAAAACTAAATAAAAATTAAAAGGAGTCAATTTGTGTCATTTCCAAATTAACTCCTTTTGATTTTTATCTGTAAGTTTATCCAAAATCAATATCTTTCTGACTTTTCTTTTCCTCCCTAATATGAGATATCTTATCAAACTGTTTCAAAATCTGTCTCATCATTTCTAAAAATAAATCTGAAGAATTTGTTAATTTCATAGATATCTTGTGTAATTGCTTTAAAGTAGGATTATATTCTCCCGATTCTAATTTTGAAATCATTGACTGTTTCATTCCAAGTTTCTCTGCTAATTCTTTTTGTGTTAAATCATGTTCTTTTCTGTATTTTAAAACAACATAGGATATTTCTGCAAGAATCATTTGATAATCAAGCTCCTCTTTTATTCCTGAAATATCACTCTTGATCTCATCATCAAATGGATTATACAATTTACTATAATCAATACCCATTCCTATTCCCTCCCTTGATTAGAACTAACTTAAGCTTATACTTCTCATAAATTGAAATTGCTTTTTCTATATTTTCTTTATAACTATTCGGTCCCTTCTTTTTATTCCCATCTTCTAGAAAAGCACACAATAAAATAATATTTTCGTTCAGTTTATGTTCATTCTCTATGATATACATACATCTAAGATTGATATTATTACGATATTCATAGCGATATAAATTCAAATAATTTAGCTGCCTTTTTTGAGTAGAATTTAAATTTAGTATTTCATGCTTATTTAAATTAAAATCTCTTGTTCTAAAATCCTGTATCATTCTCTTAGCAAAATCTTTAAAACCGCCTTTTACGTTTTTTAAAATGTCACTATAAAATTCTTGTGTTACCTCAATATGATAACTTTTTAATACTTCAATTAAGTAACTAAGTTCCTCTTGTATTCCCATTATATTACCACCTTACTAAATTAGTGATATAACTTATAAGTTATATTACATCATTTTTTTATTATTTGCAATACTTTTTGTTATTTCTTTAAAAATTAGGAAGTATTTCGCAGAGAAATATGCGAAAAAAGAAATATAATTAACTATTATCATAAATTCTAAACTGTACTTTGTCAATCCATTTAAATCGACTCTTTTCGACAAATAAGAGATTCAAAATAATGGATAATAGAAAAAAGGTAACAAGAAAGGGACAGCGGAAACACTTTTTCCTCCGTCCCTTATTTGTTACCTTTTTTAGATTATTCTACAACTGCAACTTCTTCTACCTTTTCAGGCACCGTATTGGCTGTTGGTTCTCCCGTTTCTGCTGATACTGGTTGCATTTGTCTATATCTCATAAGACCTGTTCCTGCAGGAATTAACTTACCAATGATAACATTTTCTTTTAATCCTACTAGTGGGTCTACTTTTCCTTTGATAGCAGCTTCTGTCAAAACTCTTGTTGTCTCTTGGAAAGATGCTGCAGATAAGAAGGAATCTGTTGCAAGCGATGCTTTTGTGATTCCAAGAAGCAATCTCTTGCCTTCTGCTGGACGTTTGCCCTCTTCTACCATCTTTGCATTCTCATCTTCAAATGTAACAACATCTACCATTGTTCCAGGAAGCAAGTTTGTATCTCCACTATCTTCCACTTTTACTTTTCTAAGCATTTGTCTAATGATTGCCTCAATGTGTCTATCATTGATATCAACACCTTGGCTTCTATAAACTTTTTGTACTTCTTGTACAATATATCTTTGAACGCCTTCTGCACCTTTGATTCTCATGATATCTTGTGGATAGATAGAACCTTCTGTGATTTCATCTCCGGCTTCAATCTCATCTCCATCATGAACAGTAAGTCTTGAGCCAAATGGAATTAAGTATGTCTTAGACTCTTCATCATTAGTGATGATAGCTTCTCTCTTCTTCTTGGTATCACTGATAGTAACTTTACCAGCAATATCTGAAATAATTGCAAGACCCTTTGGTTTTCTAGCTTCAAACAATTCTTCAACACGAGGAAGACCTTGTGTGATGTCTCCACCAGCTAGACCACCCATGTGGAACGTTCTCATGGTAAGCTGTGTACCAGGTTCACCAATTGATTGAGCAGCAATAATACCAACTGCCTCACCAATATTTACCTGTTTTCTGCTTGCAAGGTCATTACCATAACACTTGCAGCATACACCGCTCTTTGCTCTACATGTAAGAAGAGTTCTAATCTTTGCCTTGGTTACACCAGCTTTCACGGCATCATCTGCCATTTGCTCTGTGATTAATGTATTTCTTGGAATGATAACTTCTCCCGTTTCTGGATGTTTGATATCCTCAGCGGCAAATCTTCCTGTTAATCTTTCTGCTAAGCCCTCAATTAATTCATTACCATTCTTAATGTCTGTCACCCACATACCATCTGTAGTTCCACAGTCATCTTCTCTAACAATAATTTCTTGGCTAACGTCAACAAGTCTTCTGGTTAGGTAACCAGAGTCAGCCGTTCTAAGCGCTGTATCAACAAGACCCTTTCTTGCACCATGGGCTGATACGAAATACTCAAGAACGTCCATACCCTCTCTAAAGCAAGATCTGATAGGGATTTCGACTGTTCTACCAGCAGTATCCGCCATAAGTCCTCTCATACCAGCAAGCTGTCTAATCTGCTTGATATCACCACGGGCTCCAGAAGTTGCCATCATGTAGATTGGGTTCTTCTCATCAAAACCTTTGACCATGGCATCTGCAATTTCATTGGTTGCCGTATCCCAAACCTTAATAACAGAGTTGTATCTTTCCTCGTTAGAAATAAGACCTCTCTTATATTGTTTTGTGATTTGGTCAACTTTTTCCTCAGAGGCAGCAAGAATTTCTTTCTTCTCCTTTGGAATAATAACATCAGAAACTGCAACTGTGATAGCACTCTTTGTAGCATATTTGTATCCTAAATCTTTAATATTATCTAGAAGCTCTGCTGTCACTGCAAGTCCATGAACCTTAATGCAAGCTGAGATAATATTTTTAATGGTTTTCTTTGTAACTGGGAAGTTAACCTCTAACTCAAATGCATTCTCTGGGTTAGTTCTATCTACTAAGCCTAAGTCTTGAGGAATTACCTCATTGTAGATAATCTTTCCGATAGTAGTGCTAACAAGTTTTGACTTCATCTCGCCATCAATTTCTTTAAACATTCTAACTTTGATAGCAGCATGAATAGAAATATCACCATCTCTATAAGCCATCATAGCTTCATCTTTATCTTTAAATACCATTCCCTCGCCTTTGGCACCAGCCTCATCAATGGTTAGATAGTATGCACCAAGAATCATATCCTGTGTAGGAGTGGTAACTGGCTTTCCATCTTGAGGTTTTAGTAGGTTATTAGCAGATAACATTAAGTATCTTGCTTCTGCTTGAGCCTCAGGTGTAAGTGGCAAGTGAACCGCCATCTGGTCACCATCAAAGTCTGCGTTAAACGCAGTACAAACTAAAGGATGAAGTTTGATTGCTCTACCTTCAATTAATACTGGTTCAAATGCTTGAATACCAAGTCTGTGAAGCGTAGGTGCACGGTTTAGCATAACTGGGTGATCTTTAATGACATACTCTAAAACATCCCAAACTTCTGGTTTTAATTTTTCAACCATTCTCTTTGCATTCTTAATATTATGTGCAAGGCCTCTTTCTACAAGTTCCTTCATAACAAATGGTTTGAAAAGTTCTACTGCCATTTCTTTTGGAAGACCGCATTGATAAATTTTAAGTTCTGGACCTACTACGATAACAGAACGTCCTGAATAGTCAACACGTTTACCAAGAAGGTTTTGTCTAAATCTACCTTGTTTTCCTTTTAACATATCAGATAATGATTTTAAAGGTCTGTTTCCAGGGCCTGTAACAGGTCTACCTCTTCTACCATTATCAATAAGGCTATCTACAGCCTCTTGAAGCATTCTCTTCTCATTTCTAACGATGATATCTGGTGCTCCAAGCTCTAATAATCTCTTTAATCTGTTATTTCTGTTAATGATTCTTCTGTATAAATCATTGACATCTGAAGTAGCAAATCTTCCACCATCTAATTGCACCATTGGTCTTAGATCTGGTGGAATAACTGGTAATACTTCAAGAATCATCCATTCTGGCTTGTTACCAGAGAACCTGAAACTGTCAACAGTTTCAAGTCTCTTAATAATCTTTGCCTTCTTTTGACCATTTGCATTTTCAAGTTCTTTTCTAAGATCAGCTGCTAATTTTTCAATATCAATTTCTTTTAATAGCTCTTGAATAGCCTCTGCTCCCATGCCAACTCTAAATGCTTTTTCACCATATTTATCAACATATTCTCTATACTCTTTTTCTGATAAAACTTGGCATTTCACAAGCGATGTATCCCCTGCGTCAAGTACAATATAAGCAGCAAAATACAAAACTCTCTCTAAGGCTCTTGGAGAAATATCAAGCATTAAGCCCATTCTACTAGGAATTCCTTTGAAGTACCAAATGTGTGATACTGGGCATGCAAGCTCAATATGTCCCATTCTTTCTCTTCTTACTTTTGATTTTGTTACCTCAACACCACATCTATCGCAGATGATTCCTTTGTATCTTGCTCTTTTATACTTACCACAATGACACTCCCAGTCCTTTGTTGGTCCAAAAATTCTTTCACAGAATAAACCATCACGTTCTGGTTTCAATGTTCTATAGTTTATCGTTTCTGGTTTTTTTACCTCGCCTCTAGACCATTCTCTGATCTTTTCCGGAGAAGCAAGTCCGATTTTAATTCGGTCAAACACTTCTAAATCAACCATTTTATATACTCCCTTCAACAAATATTCTTGCCGTGGACGTTCCCACTAAAGCAATTACATATCATCATCGAAATCATCTTCGTTATCAATGAAAACATCTTCTTCTGAATCAAAGATAGGCTCTTCATCGTCTAAATCATCATCAAATTCATCTTCATCCTCAATCATGTTTCCATTTTCATCTTCAATGATCATTCCGCCAAGTTCCTCATCATCAGAAACTGGAGATACGATATTTGGTGTTATTTCATCATCATCAATATCTTCTTTGATTTCTACTTCATTATCTTCACTCTGATTATAAAGCTTCATGTCTAGACCTAAACTTTGCAATTCTTTTACAAGAACCTTAAAGCTTTCTGGAATTCCTGGTTCTGGGATATTTTCACCTTTTACGATAGATTCATAAGTCTTAACCCTACCAACAACATCATCTGATTTCATTGTTAAGATTTCTTGTAAGGTGTATGCAGCACCATATGCCTCCAATGCCCAAACTTCCATTTCTCCAAATCTCTGTCCACCAAACTGTGCTTTACCACCTAAAGGCTGCTGTGTAACTAAAGCATATGGTCCAGTAGAACGAGCATGAATCTTATCATCTACTAAGTGGTGAAGTTTTAGCATGTACATGATACCAACAGTAACTTCATTATCAAAAGGTTCACCAGTTCTACCATCATAAAGAATGGTTTTACCCGATGCAGGAAGTCCTGATTTCTCATAAAGCTCTGCAAAATCTTCATCTTTTGCACCATCAAATACTGGAGTTGCAACCTTAAATCCAAGTGCTTTTGCCGCATATCCAAGATGAACTTCTAGTACCTGACCAATGTTCATACGAGAAGGAACACCAAGTGGGTTTAATACGATTTGAAGCGGAGTACCATCTGGTAAGAATGGCATATCTTCTTCTGGTAAAATCCTTGAGATAACACCCTTGTTACCATGACGTCCTGACATCTTATCACCAACAGAGATTTTTCTCTTTTGCGCAATGTATACTCTAATAACCTCATTAACGCCTGTTCCAAGCTCATCAGAATTTTCCTTAGTGAATATCTTCACATCAACAATAATTCCAGCTTCACCATGTGGGCAACGAAGGGAAGTATCTCTTACTTCTCTAGACTTCTCACCAAAGATAGCTCTAAGAAGTCTTTCCTCTGCAGTAAGTTCTGTTTCTCCCTTTGGAGTAACCTTACCAACCAAGATATCTCCTGGTCTAACCTCTGCACCAATTCTAATGATTCCTCTCTCATCTAGATCCTTAAGGGCATCATCACCAACATTTGGGATATCTCTTGTAATCTCTTCTGGCCCTAATTTAGTATCTCTACATTCACAGTCATATTCTTCTATGTGAATAGATGTTAATACATCTTCTTTTACTAATTTTTCATTGATTAAGATAGCATCCTCATAGTTGTAACCTTCCCAAGTCATGAAACCAACTAAGATATTCTTTCCAAGAGCAAGTTCGCCTTGATCTGTAGATGGTCCATCTGAAATAACATCTCCTGCTTTTACCTTTTCACCCTTTTTCACGATAGGTCTTTGGTTTGAGCAAGTTCCTTGGTTAGAACGCTTAAACTTAATCATGTTATATTCATCGATTCCATTTTTTGTCTTAATGGTAATCTTGTCAGCGGTTACCTTTTGAACAACACCATCATTCTTTGCAATAACACAAACACCTGAGTCTTTTGCAGTTCTATATTCCATACCCGTTCCCACGATAGGAGATTCCGTCTTGATTAGAGGAACTGCCTGACGTTGCATGTTTGATCCCATTAGTGCACGTTTAGCATCATCATTCTCAAGGAATGGAATTAGAGATGCAGCAACAGAAACAAGCTGTCTAGGAGATACATCCATAAGGTCTACCTCATTTGGACTAACCTCCATGATTTCATCTTTAAATCTAACTTTAATCTTATTATTGATAAAGTTTCCTTTCTCATCTAATGGCTCGTTTGCCTGAGCAATAATGAATTCATCTTCCTTTTCCGCAGTGAAATACTTAATTTCCTCTGTAACTCTTCCCTTTTTCTTATCTACAATTCTATATGGTGTTTCCACAAATCCATATTTGTTAATGATAGCATAAGTAGAAAGTGAACAGATAAGACCAACGTTTGGACCTTCTGGGCTTTCAATTGGGCAAAGTCTACCATAGTGTGAATGGTGAATATCTCTAACCTCAAAACTTGCTCTATCTCTTGATAATCCACCAGGTCCTAATGCTGAAATTCTTCTCTTATGCGTAAGCTCTGTAAGCGGGTTATTCTGATCCATGAACTGTGATAACTGGCTGCTTCCAAAGAACTCCTTAATAGAAGAAACGACCGGTTTAATGTTAATTAATGATTGAGGTGTAACGATGTCTAAATCTTGTACCGCCATTCTTTCTCTTACTACTCTTTCAAGTCTTGTAATACCAATTCTAAACTGATTTTGTAGAAGCTCACCAACACATCTTACACGTCTGTTTCCAAGATGGTCAATATCATCTACATTTCCAAGTCCATATGCTAAGTTATTTAGATAGTTGATAGAAGCTATCATATCCTCTTTTGTGATATGATTTGGAAGCAATCTATCAAGATTTTCTTCTAATGCCTTATATAAGTCTTCTGACTTTTTATTATTCGCAATAATCTCTTTTAATACTGCGTAATTTACTCTCTCTTCAATGCCAAGATCGCTAAGATCTCCATCTACGAAACTCTGAATCCAAACAGTTCCGTTACCGATAACATTAATAATTTTATCTTCCACTTTTACTTTTACTGCATTGATTCCAGATTCTTGAATGGCTTCTGCCGTTTCTGGAGTAATAACCTTATCCTTAGAAACTAAAAGCTCTCCTGTTTCTGGGCTTACAATCTTTTCTGCAGAGATTTGTCCAGAAATTCTGCTTGCAAGAGAAAGTTTTGTATTATATTTAAAACGTCCAACCTTTGTTAGATCATATCTTCTAGGGTCAAAGAACAAAGCTGAAAGCAAACTTCTTGCAGCCTCTACAGATGGCATTTCACCTGGTCTTAACCTTCTATAAATTTCAATTAAAGCCTCTTCTTCTGTCTTAATTGGATCTTTTGCAAGGGTTGCAACAATTCTCTCATCTTCTCCAAATAATTCTAGAATTTGGCTGTCCGTAGCGATTCCAATTGCTCTTAAGAACAATGTTACTGGTAATTTTCTTGCTTTATCAATTCTAACGCTATAAATATCATTAGAATCTGTTTCAAATTCCAACCATGCACCACGGTTAGGCATGATGGTTGAAAAATAAAGCTTTTTACCTAATTTATCAAACTCTCTAGAATAATAACAACCTGGTGAACGAACAAGCTGTGATACAATAACTCTTTCTGCACCATTGATAATAAATGTACCGTAATCCGTCATGACAGGGAAATCACCCATGAAGATTTCTTGCTCTTTTACTTCTCCTGTTTCCCTATTGATTAACCTTACTTTTACTTGCAATCTAGTAGCATATGTAGTATTTCTTGCTTTTGCTTCATCGATTGTGTACTTTGTTTCCTCATTAAAATGATAATCTACAAATTCAAGTATCAATTTCCCTGAATAATCTGTGATTGGAGAGCATTCTGTCAAAACTTCTTTTAATCCTTTTTTCACAAACCACTCGTAAGAATCCTTTTGTACTTGAATCAAATTAGGCATTTCAAGGACGTCTTGGATTTTGCCAAAGTACATTCTGCTAGTTTTTTCGTTTTTTACTTCACGCATAAAAATTAATCACCCCATATTTAAATTTAGTCAAAATTTTAAAACTTCTACTAGCCACCACGTCAATCATTACCCAACCTACGTTCAAGATGCACGCGAATGTCATTATTCATTTGTTTCCGTATGTTTTTAAGCAAGTTTTCATCTCTATTTTGGTCATCCTATTAGGGTTGACATAAAGATTTTTGAAGACGACAAAAAGGCAATTAGCAAACTTTCTTTTTCAAAAAATCTTGCCAATTACCTTACATATTATCATTTATAAAACCTTTACTGTATATGATAACCTTTTAATATTAATCAACCCTTACTTAATAACATTATCGCAGGATATTATATCAAAAGATTCCCTACGGAGTCAAGAGTTTTTGTAACTTTTTATGAAAATTTCAAAAACTCTCACCTCATTCATTTTAAAATTCCACGATACAATCATAAAATTCTGTAGCCACAGCTCCCGCAAGCGTTGGTAATTCAAGAATGATATGCGTTTTTTGTTCATTATCCACATAGATCAATTCCCATTTATCGATATCTGTTATTTCACCCAATACTATATTATACGCCTCTTCAAGATCACTCCAAACCTCATGTAGATTCAAAAAATAATCTCTTAAAGTTTGATGTCCACGATTATTTTGTATCTTGCCATCTAAAATTTTTTCTCTCATATCTGAAACTTTTTCAGTGTCCAAACCATATTTAGCTAACATTTCAGAATTACTTACATATTGACCATTGCCAATATCAATATTTAAATGAAATCCTGTTTTACCGCCATATCCGTATTCTTCTTCAATTGAAATCGATAAAATATTATCTTTCACTTGATAATAATAATCAGCTCCTGAACATTCAAAGTATGTTCCATCAATGATTGGCATTGCGAAATCATAAATATCGTCATTTAATTTTTGGATATTATCACTATTTATATTGATATATGGGAAACGATAGTCACGGTACTCTCCTCTGTCTTCTTCATAAAAGGAATAAACCAATTCTTTATTAGCATCATATTGATATCTTTTCACAGAGGTCTCTATCTTTCTTAGCTTTTGAATCCTGTTATCCACATTTTCAACCACATTTTTTTCTTTATCATCTAATTCTGAAAGCGTTACCGTTTTATTTTCAATCGGATGATACCAGTCTTCTTTACTAAAAAACTCCTTTAAGCTTGTATTTTGAAAATCATGTCCATGCACAGCAAAAGGTATATTCCTATATAATTGTAGTTCCTCTACCGTAAGATATAAAAAATAATGCTCATCTGTCATCCATGATAATAGTGATTGATAATCATTCTGAATTTCTTTAGACGGAAAACTTTGACGATATTTTAGATATGGATTTTCTTCTAAAATCTGTTCGTTCTCACTTTCTATTGTATTATTCTCTGAATTCTGGTCTATAACACCATTTTCGTTTGTTTTCTCTATATTCTGTGGAAGATTATTCTCTATTGTTGTTTGATGTTTACACGCTACTAATCCAAATAGCATCATGATTACGCAAATTCCTATCACTATTTTTTTCATACGTTTACCTCTTTTTCACTTTTCTTTGTGTTACATTATACCATACCCAAAAATCTTGTAAACGCTTCTGCTTGAAAAAGGGACGGAGAAAAAGGTATAAGCCTTTTTCTTCCGTCCCTTTTTTCAGATTGAATTAATCTTCAAATCTTGTTTGTTTTGGTTCCTCCACAGGATGCATGTTTGTATCTTGAATTGCGGAGCGCTCTTTTTCTTGCTGCTCCGTAATCGCTTTCACCGTGTCACAAAGAGAAGTAATATGATACTTAATACAGGTAATCTTATTAGAAAGCTGCGGATAAGCAAGTTTGCCATAGCTGCAAAGAGGAATAATACGCTCTCTTGTTTCCTCAATATACTTAAACCTTCTACCGACATCAAAACTGGAAAGCGTAGAAATATTATTCACTCTGTCACTAAGTTTCACAAACAGAGCTCTCCAATCTTTTTTAATCCTGTCAAAATAAATGTCCTTGTCCATTCCCTTTGTCTTGGTTAAAATGGTTACAACATCTAAAATTTTAGGCGAAAGTTCAAACTCTGATACCAGAATCCTGGGATTGTCCCGAATAAATGAAACATCCTCAATCACATCATGTAAAAGTGCACTACTAAGCAAAATGTCATCATTCATTCCAAGAGCCACCAAGTAATCACACACCCTAAGAGGATGTACAATATACTCCGCACCGCCATCCCGGAACTGCCCCGAATGCAACTGTCTTGCAATAATGAGTGACTTTTGCATATTAGGGTATTCTTTTCCAAGGGCATACCCCTTCAGAAAATAGTACGTTTTAGGAACATCTTCCTGCCAAGTTCCCGTGAGATCACTGGAGGAACTTCCAATGTCAAGCCAAGTAATTTTATCCTTAAAATCCATTTTCTTTCTCCTTTCTCGAAGTTAATAGGTCCGAGTAAAACGCCAAAACAATCTGTCGATAAAAGTTATCTCTAGTCAACATACCAATAATCCTTTATTAGGATAGTATTATAATTTCATAATGGCATTTTGTCAACGGTTTTTGCAGTATTCCAGTAAAACAAAGCACTGATACGTTTTACATTGTTTATTCAATTCTCAATGTATTTCATCTATCTTTTGATAAAAAGAAACCCACGAAATCTGTTTGGCACTATTGACCTCAAATATGATATAACTTCCCGTTTTATCATACCAAGTATAAGTTTCCTTCTTCAGATGATAATCAACATCATACAAATAATCATCTCCCAAAATAGCAATCACATCTTCAATCGGAATATCAGCATAAATCAGCTGTAATTTATCTTCAATACTCTCTAGCTTTATTTCCAACTGGCTCATCTCGCGCTCCTTTTTGATTTTCTTCATGACTCCATCCATATCCCACATAGATACACCGAGTATATTTCTATCTGTATAATTATCTACGAAAACCCCTATTCCCACTCCAGTAATAAGATTTCTATTATCTAATATATATACATAAGAATTGTTATCAACATGAATAAACTGAATATCAAAGGCTTGTTCTAAAGCAATCAAACTCTTATCTTCGACATTATCCAAATATTGTTGCACCGCCTGCATAAAACCTTCCACTTGCTCGCACATCGACTCAGCATATTCCTGGTCTATCCTGCTCTCCTCGTGAAGATATCTGTACTTATTAGCTTCTCCAATATTCACTGGGTGGTTCAAATACCATTCATCATCATGCTCTAGCATCAGCCAGTTTTTCCATTTTTCATCATATTCCTCATTATTAGAATCACTATCTTCTATTAACGGCATCTCTTCCTCTGTTGCCAAGTCATCCTGATTGATGCTAAATTTATGATATAAGCTATGTTCCACGATTGGAATATGCTGACGATCTTCCCCATTTTCATATATCCAATAATATTTGTGCTTTTCGTGATAATTTATGATTAATCCCATCACAACAATTGCCACAGCACAAATATGCACGATGATAAAAATCATTTTATATTTTTTACTGATTTTCCCCTGTGTTGGAATGATGTTTCCACTTTCGTCTATAGTATCATTCACCACTAATTTTTTCATTTTTTTATAATTAATAACCATGATGCCTATTATTTCTACAAAAATGAAAATGCAAATAATCCATTCTAATATAAGCACTCTCCAATGTATGCTTATAACATGCTCCACATCAAAGTCAAAATATTTTAAACTAGTTAAAAGATTTTCATCAGCATCTGGCGAGATTCCCTGGCGAATTAAATCCTGTAAGTCTTTTACCCCATTGACATTCGTAGTAAGAAGTTCTCTTTCTTCTATTAAGGTCATTGTATTTCCTAATCCAAAGGTATTCCAAACAGGACTATATAAAAAACTACACAAGGAAGCAAGCATGATAACTCCTGTCACTATTCCCACACTTTTGAGTACATATTTTTCATTCTGTTTTTCTATCAAGACTTTGGATGATACCGCCCTGTGAATGATTTTCCAGCCAAATATCATAATGATAGAAAAGAAAACTGCATCTACAACGCCTAGTAAAATACCCATTTTAGCTGAATAAATGATGACATCCCCCATCGTACTATTTGAAGTGGCTTGATTGCCATTTTGTAAAAATCTTTGTAAAAGTCTCTCACCCAATTGTGAAGTAATAATCTCTATTACAACAGTTATAAAAACAATAATCAAAAATCTCCAAATATATGCCCAAGAAATAAGCCTTTTGTTCTTCATTTTTTCGTTCATCAACTTTCACATCCCTTCATTTTTATTTTAAAGAAAATTTACTTTTTTGTATATAGAACCTCAAATTATTTTCCAAAACTATTGTCATTTTTTCATTTAAATGTTAATATCTTTTTTGTCAATCACTTGACAGTTTTAGCAATTCTTTATCTAGGAAATTAATTCTCGGCATTTTCTGCCATATTTTCCAAGCGAAAACTATTTTTTATATAAAATTTATGTTAAAATAAGGGAGGTGATATTATTGCCAATCGTTTCTCAATTTTACGGTATCATTATTAGAATCTTCTTCAATGATACTGAAAAACATCATTTAGATCATATTCATGCACAATATAATGAATATGATGCAATATATTCCATATCAAATTGTAGTTTATTAGAGGGAAATTTACCCAATAAACAACATAAATTGGTAATTGCATGGATGGAAATCCATAAAGATGAACTAAATGCTCTTTGGAGCGTTTCACAAAAAGACGGTGAATTCTTTAAAATTGATCCATTAAAATAAAGGAGGTGTTATTATGATTCCACCTAGAATAAAGAATGTGAAAGCTCATGAAAATTATACTTTAGAATTAGAATACTCTAATGGTGAAAAAAAGCTTTATGATATGAACAAGCAATTAGATTACTCATGGTTCATTGCTTTAAAAAATATAGCATATTTTATGTTAGCAAAGTCAGTTGAAACAACCGTTGAATGGCCAAACGGTGAAGATATGGATCCAAATGAGTTGTATTTCAATTCTATTGTAATGTCTTAAAAAGAAGTACCTATGGGGGCAAATTTGCAATCCCATAGGTACTTCTTACATTTCCTTGCATTGTTTTTTGAAATGCTTTTGGGGATGCTTTTGGGGACACCTTCCGAAAACATCACAAAATTCATCCTCACTCCCACAAGCGATAAATCACCTGTGCTAACTCCGCTCTTGTCACATTATTGTTCGGTCTAAAAGTGCCATCTGCATATCCATTTAATATCTTTTTACTAGATAATGAAGTGATATATTCATATGACCATTCATGGCCATTCATATCCATATATACGGTACTTCCACGTTCTTCAAATGACTGATTGTTTGCATTTTTAAAAGTATCAAGCTCCATGACCTTATATATGATTTTTGCTACTTCCCCCCTTGTAATAGCATTGTCTGGTCTAAAGCTTCCATCTGTATACCCATTGACAACGCTAAGTTCATTTAACTTTACAATATAATTTTGGGCCCAGTGATTTTGAACATCCGTATAATTACTAGAAGTGACAGAAACCCCTGCATCTAGATTTAGCATTCTGCAAATAACAGCTGCCATCTCACCTCTAGTAAGATTTTCTTCTGGTGCAAATAGGTCTTCTGTTCTACCACTCACCCATCCCTTTTCTTTTAAGAAAGTGATGGCATCATTTGCCCAATGATTCGTAGCAACATCTTTAAATGCTATATTATGAATACTCAAATTATCTTGCAACATCTCTTTGAAGATTTCCCACATACTCTTTTCTTCCATGCCAAGTCTCCAAGAGCCCACGCCCTTAATATCATACTTGTTCACAAGTTCTAATTTTGCTCTAATACTTGTTTCATCTTCATACCAAAAAATATAGGTACCCTGTGTCAGTGTTTTTGCATATATTTTAGGTTTTGTATCTGAAACACCCAATGTAAGCACTGCTTTTGGAGACTTACTAGCCTCATCAAATGTCACCTTGCAATTGTAGTTTTTCACAATTTCACTCATTTTCTCTAGACTAACTGCCGCTCCTCCATATAATACATTTTCTTTCCAATACCTACCATACAAAGGAATGCCAAGAACCACCTTAGATTTATCCACTTTACTTACTGCATACTGGATTGATTTTTCCACAAATTCAATACCTGCCACTGGGCCTGCCTCTCCCCCTTCATAATGTTCATCATATGCCATTACCATTAAATAATCTGCATATTTGCCAAGCTGCTCATAATCGTACGAACCGTGCCAGCCAGTCTGATAATCATGAGGATTTGCAGCCACACTGATGACTAAACTTTTATCAGCAGGTAATTTTTCTCTAAAAAGCTTTGCCATAGCCACATAGTTTTCCCTATCTGCTTCTGTTAAATTTTCTAAATCAATATTGATTCCATCCAAATGATGATTCTTTACTACATTTACAATATCGGTCACAATCTTGTCCCTGTTTTTGATAGCAGCTCTGCCAACATCTCTATCCCAATGGTTGCTAAAGAATGGCACCACTTTAATCCCCTGAGCATGCATTTTAGAAACCAAATTATCATCCACAGCATTCAGCTTTAAATTTCCTTTTTCATCAATATCAAAGTAACTTGGTGAAACCTCATTAAGAGTCCCTTCTGTATTGTTCACCATAGATATGTAATCCCCTGCCCCATAAAGGTAAGTCATATTATATTTCTGAGCATTAACACTCTGAAGACATGTCACGCAAAACATCACGGTAAGTATTCCACATAAAGCCCATCTAAAAGCCACAATTTTCTTATTTTCTTTTGTTCTCATTCTTCCTCGCATCCCCTCTTGTTTCAATCTATCTCTAATATCATTTTACGTTTTTCATCCTAGTCCCTTCAATGCAAAGAATATGGGAAATCATCCAAAAGCAGCCAATCCCGTCACCTCAGATTTTCCATCAATCAAAATTCTTATTGTCTTTTCAATTGAAATATCGTAGAATAAGTCTGAAAACTAATTGCAAAGGATTGATGTTTATCATGGCATCTGAAAACGATTCCATCATTTATCATTTAACTAGAACTTCTAGAAAAAATATCAATATTACCATCAAAAATGATGGCCTAGTATATGTATCCGCTCCCAAATATGTATCACTTTCGGAGATTAATAGAGTAGTGTATTCCCGAAGAGACTGGATTTTAGAGGCACAAAAGAATATCAAGCATAAGACCGTCATTAAGAGTGACGCCCCTATTAGAAATGGTGCTATTGTTTATCTTTACGGAACGCCACTAAAATTAAAAGTGATTCCAAGTGTTAGTAATTCTATAAAGGTAGTACAAAATGAGTTATTGTTTTATGTGAAAAAAGAAAATATCGAAGATCAAAACTATAAACATACAGAGTTTAACAAACTATTGAAAAAAGAAATCCAAAAAACAGTCACAAAATATATTGAAAAATATTTAGAATTAACCGGCTTAGCACTTGAAAAAATTGAAGTTCGTATGATGAAAGCACGCTGGGGAACCTGTATTCCCGCCAAGAAAAAAATCATCATGAACTATCACCTTGTGCATTGCCCTAAAGAAGCCATTGAATATGTAGCACTTCATGAAGTCACCCATCTCATGCACCCAAACCACAGTAAGAGATTCTATGACTCTATTGCACTTTACATGCCAGATTGGAAAGAGAGGAAAGAAATCCTGCAGGATTACTGCATTATTTAAAACCGTACAAATAGGAACAACCATTCAAAAAGCTCCACATGAAAATAATCCGTGGAGCTTATCTTTTTTCTTCCAATCTTTAAACTCACATCTTAAGCAAATCTTCCGCACTAATATCCTCTTTCGTAATGGTCTTTAAGATGCTCTTCCTCTTCTTATTTTTCGTATTAGATGCGTGTTTCAAAATAGACTTTTCATACACACTTCTCACAAAACGTGCATTACCAAAGTTCTTGGTACCCTTGTACTCATCAATTAATTTTCTTACTTCTGTAATGGCATCGTCTGTCACAATAAAGCCAGATTTTTTCATCATTCCGTTAAAGATAGCAATTAATTCATCTGGTGTATAATCATCAAATTCAAGCGTATACCCAATTCTTGAAACGATTCCAGAGTTTGCATTTAAGAAGTCTTGCATTTCTTCTGTATAACCAGCAAAGATGACCACTAAATTGTCTCTGTAATTTTCCATGGCTTGAATTAAGGTAGCAATTGCTTCCTCATTAAATCCATTTCCTTCTCTTCCACCAGAAGCAAGGGAATATGCCTCATCCACAAACAAAACACCACCTAAGGCTTTTTCCACAACAGACATGGTTTTTGGTGCGGTTTGACCAACATATTCCCCAACCAAATCCTTACTGGATACCTCAATCAACTTATTTTGCTTAATATAATTCAAATTATATAAAATCTCTGCAATAATCCTAGCAACCGTTGTCTTACCCGTTCCAGGATTTCCTAAGAATACCATGTGAAGGTTAATATCCTTTATCTTTAAATCATCCTTCGTTTTATTTTTAAGCTCTATCAAATCCACCAAATCATTCAATACTTTCTTAACTTTTTGCAGACCTACAAGCTCATTCAAATCAGCAAAGATTTCCTCTAAAGACTTATCTGCATGATATTTTGGTATTTCTTTATTGAACACAATACTATTATAGAGATTATCCCTATATGCAGGAAAATCTAAACTTGTTTTGGAATATGTATTAGAGATGTAATCTAGTAATGACACTTTCATCTCATCAGATAGCTCCATATTCCCTTCTAGCCTTTTTAAAATGTCATTGTAGACATCTTGCGTATCTGGAACTGCCTCTTCCACCACAAAAGAAAAATTCTTTTCCAATAAATTTGAATTTTTAGCAAAGAAACTATTGATTTCATCTTTGCTACTTCCTGATACGATGGTAATTGTTTTATTGGTAGCAGAAGATACATTTTCTTCTATAGCATATAACACAACATCTTTTAATCTTTCTTCTGCTAAGTCCAATCCTTTTAAGTCTTTCAAAACAACAATACTATTTCTTTCCACATAGGTTCTGCTAATGTCTTCTTTTCTCCCTACATCATACATGGATACCTTTCCAATATTCCCTGATTTTAAATAAGCAAATCTTTTGTTGCTTTCATGCAAAATTTGTGCAACATCTTCTACAATTTCTTTGTTTTTCGTAACAATTTGCATATGAAAAGAAATATAGCTTTTTTCAATTTGTTCATTGTACTTTCTCATGTACTCAATAATCTTCTTTAAAAAGTTCTTAGAGGCATCTGTGATATACATTTCATCAATCTTGGTAAACCACCTTACCATTTCTTTATCACGCAAATCCTTTTCTTTTTCGTTTGCTGTACCAGTTAGTTTTTCCCCTTCTACTACTGCTGTCCCAGGCTTTTTCACCTCTATCACTGGAACTTCTACCTTATCTAATCCTAACTCTTTTCTCATTTTTTCATTTTCAGCTTCTAACTTTTCAATTCCGAAAAAGTCTGAATAAATGTCACTTAAAAAATCTCTTGTATTCATATGTAATTTCATTCCTCTCTTGAAATGCAAAAGAAGGTGGAAAAAGAATTGATGCAATTTCCAGCCTTCTCACCATGTATCTTATAGTTTATTGTTTTTCACTTTAATCTCAACCATTTTCTCTTTTAGCTCTTTTTCAATTCCCTCTAGAGTCTTTTCAGCCTCAGCTCTTTGTGCTCTACCATTTTCATGGATTTCAATTACTTGTTCTAAAGTATCAATCAAGTTTGCATTTGTCTTTTGTAGTGTTTCAACATCCACAATCGCTCTTTCTGATTCTTTTGCAATCTCAATAGAACCCTGTTTTAAGATTTCACTATTCTTCTTTAACATATCATTCGTAAGGTTGCTAACTGCTCTTTGTGCACCCAATGCTTGTTTTGCATTATTTAGTCCAAGGGCAAGTACCATTTGGTTTTTCCAAAGAGGAATAGTATTTGTGATAGAACCTTGAATCTTTTCTACTAATTCTGCTTCATTATTTTGAAGCATTCTAATCTGCGGTGCCATTTGAATAGAAATAATTCTTGTGGTTTTCAAATCATAAATTTTCTTTTCAAAACGATTAATGGTATTTTCCATATCATTTAATTTTTGTGCATCTAATTGCTCTCCAGATTCTCTTGCCTTTCTTTGAAGTTCCGGTAAAACCACGTTTCTAAGTTCATCAAGCTTTCTTTCTCCTGCAATGATATAAAGGGATAATTCCTTAAAGTAATCCAAGTTCTTATCATACATCTTATCAAAGATACTAATATCTTTTAACATCTGTAATTTATGATTTTCCAAATTCTTTTCAATCACATCAATATTACCATCAATCTTATTATATTTTGCCACTAATTTATCTAATTGTTTTTTCGTACCATGAAAAAGTTTACCAAACACGCCTCTGTTATCGTCTATCAAATCAGAATCAAATGATTTAATTTGAGCCACCAAATCTGCAAGCAAATTTCCTACTTCTCCAAGATTTTTGGTCTTCACATCCTCTAAAACACTATCTGAAAACTGAGAAATTTTTGACTGTGCTTGTACACCATATTGCAATACTTGTGTAGCATCTTCTACATCAATCTTTTTATTAAACTCATCAATTGCTTCCTGTTCCTCTTTGGTAAGCAAATCATAATTTAAGGATTGTTCAATCCTCTCATCAGTCACTTTTTTACTATCACTGACGATAGCTTGTACCTCTTTCTCATCCATTTTCTTTTCCACTTTTAATTCTATTGCTTCCATATTCAAACTCCCTTCTCTATTTTCATTACTCCACTTCCATCGTTTGTGACTTACCTTCCACTTCTGCGACCACTTCAGGATCATTTCCCAAATATCCAATTAACTTATTATAAATATCCATCTTCAAACTAGTAACCGTACTTGAAATTGCTTGAGGCACACCAAGTCCAATAGAGGAAACATCATAACTTCCTCCCGTAATACCAGTTCTAAATCCATATTTTGACCAGGCAATTTGACCTATTTCTGGGTCTTCAAATGCCTCATATAATTTTTTACCGCCCTCTGTAAAATAAGCTAAACAATGCGAGTTCCAAATAGTTGGGGATGGATACAATACCCTAATTTGATCTTTTACCTGAGAAAAACCATTTTCATTAGAATTTGCAAAATCAATCATGCTCTTCTCATAATCTACAATCATAGGCTCTCCGCCCATACCCGTTTTTAAATATCTTTCAAATAAGTCTGCAGGCGTATTATTCATATATCCTGATTTGATATAGAATTCTTTTAATTTTGGTAGGTTTGTATTTACACTCTCATCTGTTACCTGAGCCTCACATAAGATAGAAAGCAATAATCCATAATAGGTAGCTCCTGGCGATGACGATACTGGATCCGTGGAAGCAATATTTAAGTTACCATATAATTCGTTAAGTCCAATATCCGACCATTTTTTACTATCTAAAATATAATCCATTAATTTTTGCATATCTGTGATGTAATAAACACCATCACGCTCTGTGACAATTCCCTCTAGAGCAAGACTATCCACTACCTGCTGCCAGCTATAGATAACAATTGGTGTATTTAGTGTAAGGCCTCCACCAAGCACCGTATATCTGTCCGCTTCCCCATTTGCCTTATTTGGTTGCAACCTGTAATAATCATAGAACCTTTGATCTGAGGTAAACAATGCATCATACTTAGAGACACCATCTGATTTGATAGAAAAACTTTCTCCCTTTGCCATTCTATCAATAATATCTTGATTTCCCAATCCAACAGATTCTCTAATCAGTGGCATAGTGATAGTTCTACCATTGCTCCATGTATCATATACAACATTTAATTTATACTTATTCCTTAATATTTTTTGCACATCCTCATCCGCTAGGAAATCTTCCTTTCCACCACCTGTTGCAACATAAACCGTTGTAAGGTTTGAACTAAATAGCCCATCACCTTCGCCATCATCTTTAGAATCTGCAATAAACTTGTAAGCAATAATTAAAACAATTATTACGATAAAAATGATAATGCCCAATACTTTCTTATTTTTCAAATCAGTCATCCCCCTTCTTATTTTTCAAATCAAAATCCGTCCCATCAAAGCCATCTGCTTTTAGCATAGCATCAAACACTTTCAGTTCAGCATCAGCATCAATCAAATCTGACTCAAATAGATTTGACAATTGCTTCTTAAAAGCAACATTTACCTCACCAATCATCTTCTTTGCTTGCAACATGAACTGTTTCCCTTCTAAAGATGTGAGCCTTTGATTTTCTATCTCATCATACTTCTGAATCATCTTTAAAGTTACAGGCAAATAGTAGTCAAAAAAGTTACTTGCCTTTTTCTTTTTATTTGGTTTTTCCGTGATAGTCACAATAATTTTTTCAACAGAATCACATATTTCGCTCAAATCTTTTTTCATTTCAGAATCTTCAATTTCAGGAATCATTTTCTTTATCTCTTTATTTTGCTGCTTTGCCATTTCAAGCATCTCATAAAGACTTCTGTTTGAATGCTTCAAAGACGTTTTTTCCTTGTTCTCTCCTAAAATTAATTCACTTGCGCCAAAAGCGGCAGCCCCTATTGCTATCGATGGTATCAGTCCGCGCTGCAAGACCTATATAGGGTACTGCAAAAAACACACCACCGCAATGCTGCGGAAATAAATTCTGGATGTTTCACTAATTATTCCTCACTTTTTCATGATAATATCATTTCAAATTTTTAGTTATACCCTCTAACCTCTTTAAACGCAGCAACCAAATCTTTTTTACCATCAAAAACTTTTGCGTTTGTTAAAGTTGCAATCTCTTCTAGCTGTTTACTATCAGCTTCTCCAAACATAATTGAGTAAATTGGAATTTCTCTATTTACCACTTTGTAGGTATCTTCTAATGTACTCTTCTTTCCAACATTTCCAAGTCCATCTGTCATCAAAATAATAGATACATTATAAAGATCTGTATTTTCATTTTTTAGGATATTAATTCCCTTTGCTGCTGCATCATATAATGCAGTTCCTCCATAAGGTGATAACGAATTAATTTCTCTTAAAATATTAGATGTATTTGTTCCATCTGTGGTTGACCATGTAGCCTTCACAGTATTTGCAAATGGCAATACATCAATCTTATCTTCATTGGAAAATTGAATATAATCAGCAGCAGCCTTTTCCGTTAGGATATAATTCATCGCATCTCTAAGTTCAGTAATTCCTTCTCCAATCATGCTACCCGAATAATCCAAACAAAAAACAACATGAATTGGTTTTCTAAATCTCTCTTGATATGCAATCAAGGCATTCTTAATGACAGCTGTACTAGGGTATTTTACAGGTGATATATATTTAGTAGTATCAATTCCCCAATCAGGATTAAATATGCTCTTATCCACATGTTCATTGATTCCGCCAAACCAAGTTCTTCTTCCCTCTCGTTGCAATAAAGCTTGCCCCTCATCACTCAATAGGTAAGACTGTATATCTGAAAATATTTTTTTCTTACTATCATTTTTATTGTCAATATAAGAAAGTGGATTATCACAGATAGATACACCATCTACAGGATAAATCGCATATAATGTTTCTTTTCCCTGTGCTTCTAATTCTTTATTAATCTTTATGATAGATGATTCATAAGAAACTACTGCTTCATAATCACCATTTAAAAATGTTTGCTCTAAGAAATCTTCACTACCTGCTGTTCTTTCAAGACCAGAAAAGAATGTTTTTAAATTATTTTTTACTTCCGCACTTTCTAAAATTTCATCTGTTAAAACCTCTGGATTTCCTGCCAAAGTATAAAGAATTCCCAAATATGCCGATGCTCCACTATTGGTAGTAGTAGGATTACTCATAGTAAACTTTAGTTTCCCGTCAGAAATAGCATTCATAATATCTTTTGTATAAACAGTTTTTCCAATAAAACCTAACTCTTCAGCCTTTGACCTTTTTATTCCAAAAATAACAGGAGTAATGCTAGTGGATTTTGAATCTTTCAATGATGCCACTTTACTATCTATCATGTATGACCATATAGAATTTGATGTCAAAACTGCATCATATTTTTCTCCTTTGTTAATTTTATTCATGATATCTAGCGTTCCTGCATAATCTATATTGACATCATATCCTTGTGCGTTTGCATAATTTAAAATAATCTTCTCAATGTCTTTATTTTCCTCACTAGATAATAAATTAAACTCTCTCGTATTTAATTTTCCAATATTAGAGTAACCATCATTTTGATTATCCCAATCATTATCTTCAGGCGATGACACTAATGCACTTGCAATCATAGCAATTACAACAATACAAATGATTAAGGCAATAACGGAAAATCCATTTGAAGAATACATTTTTTTACCCAATCTCACAAACACTCCCCCTTGTTTGACTTTTATGTTCGCTAAATTCACTTTCATTTTCATTCAATATATCTTCTAAAATTATATAAATAAATCACAAAAATTTCAACAAGAACTAGCAAAAATATAAAAAAGCTACTCCATAAATTCAACCATTTCAGCCGCATCTGCTTTTCTCACATTCTCTGTGACAGCAAGGACCTTAAATTTTATTATTTTTTCACCATATCTAATTTCAACAATATCATTTATTTTCACATCATAACTTGCTTTAGCCACTTTACCATTAACAGAGATTCTACCAGTATCACAAGCCTCATTTGCAACCGTCCTTCTCTTAATCACCCTGCTAACTTTCAAAAACTTATCCAATCTCATTAATTTCTTCTCCTTCTTAAACGAACAAATAAGCGGACAATCAGGGCCAACCTTTTTTGTCCCTGATTGTCCGCCTGTTTTCAAAAAGAAAAGAGTTACATTATG
This sequence comes from Clostridia bacterium, assembly GCA_017469565.1. GTDB lineage: Bacteria > Bacillota > Clostridia > TANB77 > UBA1234 > UBA1234. The sequence goes on from JAFUGC010000024.1 coordinate 33,352, forward strand.
CAACTCTTTTCATCATACTCATATTTTAGAAAATAATCACTTAAAAAAGACTATTTCTTGTTTACTAAATCCTTAAGTGGTTTACCAGCTCTGAATACTGGAGCTTTTGATGCAGGTATTTTGATTTCTTCTTTAGTTTGTGGGTTTCTGCCTTTTCTAGCAGCTCTCTTTCTTACTTCAAAAGA
>JAFUGC010000025.1 GCA_017469565.1 Clostridia bacterium
GCTCCAATCATGTATCCAATAAACATATATCCTCTTAATTCACCATTATTCGTCACAAACGCACTCACAATAATGATAAATGCCACAATTATCCAGTATAAAATATCCTCTAGATACACAATCAGATTTTTCGTATTCCCCTTTCTTCTTGAAAGCCTGAAAAAATCGAAAATTAACGCAAGTACACACCCAACCAAGATACTCCACAAAAAAACATAAACTTGATTATGAATCATGAAACAACCACCTTCACTTTCCTTTTAGCATGATAACACTTTACTTAAAAATCTTCGTAAAAAAACTTTCCGAATTTTTTCCCCCAGCTGCCTTATCACTATACTGCAAAGAATTAATCTGTCCTTCCACACTGATTTCTGTATTATCCAAACTAAACCTATTGAGGTGGAGATCTGCTCCCTTGACAACTAATATTCCAAGTTCTGTCACCATGGTAATAATCTCTTCATCAAAATTTAAAACATCTACCACTCCACTAATATTCAGCCTGTTTCTATTCTCCAAAATCACATTTTGAATCTTTGAGGCATTTTCCATTATCATCAACTCCATTCTAGTTAATGTATATGTGGAGTTTGTCTCATTTATGATTAATTTTCTTGATTTTTATTTTTTTGTTCTTCTTCATAAGCCTCTCTAACGGCTTTTGCAAGCTGATCTGCACAAGATGTCCCCTTGAATCCACATTCAATCCCTGCAAGTTTCTTTTCAATTTCTTCCACAGTCATATCCTTGACAAGTCTTGGAACTGCCTGTAAGTTGCCATTGCATCCACCATCTAAGAAAACAACATCTCTAACAACATTTCCATCTATGACAATTTTGATTCTTCTAGGACAAACGCCTTTTGTGGCATACATATATTCCATCCATATTCCTCCTCACAAACCATGATTCAATAATCACACTAATCTTCATTCCCAGAAATCTTATTCATTACTTCTTTATCAAGCTCTTCAATGCTTTTATACTTTTTCTGTTCCTCATAATATTTTTGTTCTTTATTTCTTTTTTTAGTATAATAATCATCCAAGAAATGATGTGTCACGCCCTCTGTTTTATAGGATATGACAGTATCCAGATTCACATTTTCTACACTTCTAAAAATATTGACATCGATATTCTTATAATCTTGTCTTAATTTTTTGATAAGTTTCTTCATTTCTTCACGTTTAGAGCCTCCGCCACCATTATCACACATTGTGCAATTTTCCGTAAATCTACATGCACACTGAATAAACTGCAAATCATTGTGTTCCTTCCAGCTGATAATATCTGCCTCTTTCACAAGATATAATGGTCTGATTAGCTCCATACCAGGGTGGAAGGTGCTAGGAAGTTTAGGCATCATGGTTTGAATCTGTGCACCATAAAGCATTCCCATTAAAATGGTCTCAATTACATCATCAAAATGGTGTCCAAGAGCTATTTTATTACACCCAAGGTCACGAGCCTTTTTATACAAATGTCCTCTTCTCATTCTTGCACAAATATAGCAAGGATGCTTATCAATACGCGCAACATGTTCAAAAATCTCCGTTTCAAACATGGTAATAGGAATATTCAAAAGTTTTGCATTGCTAATGATTTTTTGTTTATTAATCTCATTATATCCCGGATTCATCACAAGATAAATCACATCAAAATTCTTCTTTCCATGTCTTTCAAGCTCTTGAAAGCATTTGGCAAGAAGCATAGAATCCTTTCCACCTGAAATACAAACTGCTATTTTATCTCCATCTTGAATCATATCATAAACATTAATCGCTTCCACAAATCGATTCCATATTTTTTTACGGTAAGAAGTAATCAAACTTCTTTCAATCTCTTGATATCTCTCCACTTTTAACCCTCATCTCTTATTTTACTAACATAACACTTATCAAAAATTTTAAAAAACGCCTCTATCTCCTCTTGGGTAGTCAAATGGCTAAGACTAATTCTCCAAGAAGAAAATGCCCTCTTCCTATCATGTGTGATTGCCATGACCGGCCTGGAGGGACTAATCGTCACGCTACATGCTGATTTGATAGAAACACACACACCATACTTTTCTAACTCCTGTTTAAATTCATCTGCCCTGACACCCTCTACTCCAAGATTCAAGATAAACGGATTTTCTTCATCCGGAGTGTTGATTTGCACCTTTGTATATTCTTTTAACTTGTCTCTCAGTTTTTTGTTTAGTGTAAAAACATATTCATATCTCTCTGCAAGATGGCTAAGAGATAGCTCTAACGCCTTTTCCATGGCAACAATTTGTCCCGTAACAGGCGTTCCGCTGCGATACAGGCTAGTACTTGCTCCACCATGAATCAGTGGCTCTAATACGATTTCTTTTTTCTTTAATAAAGCACCAAAGCCATTCAGACCATAAAACTTATGCGGTGCAAACGTAATCAAATCGATACCGGATAAGTCTACGCTTAACTTTCCGATTGCCTGTGTACAGTCCACATGCAAATAGCAATTAGGATAATCTTTTAAGATTTCTACAATTTCTCTGATGGGCTGCATAGAGCCAAGTTCACTATCCACATAGCAAATCGAAAGCAAAATAGTGTCCTTTCTAAGAAGTTCTTTAAGATGCTCCAAATCAACCTTTCCATCTCTATTCACATTTAATATATCTATTTCATACCCTTGCTCTTTCAAACTAGTTAATGTTCCACTTACTGATGCATGCTCCAAAAAAGTGGTGATAATGTGTCTACCATTTTCTCTATAGGCACGGGAAACACCTTTTAATGCCAAATTATTAGATTCACTAGCACCAGAAGTATAGATAATTTCCATATCTTCAGATAAGTTGGAGGTATCCTTCAAAAGAGTTAATATCTTTTCCGTTGCTTCATTAATCTTAGCACTTGCAGCCTTTCCAAGCTCATGCGTAGAATTTGGATTGGCAAAATATGTAGCTGTTGCTTCATGGAAAGCACTTAAAACGTCTGGATCAACTGGCGTATTTGCAGCATAATCTAGATAGATAAATTCTTTATTTTCATTCATTTTCTCACACCTAGTAAAAAGGAACTTGCTCAAGGAAGGCCTCAAACGAGCTCCTTTTCTCTTCCTAATTTTTGATTAAATCTTTCACCACTTCCCCAGCGATGATTAGCCCGGCCACGGATGGTACAAAGGAAATACTACCTGGCACTTGGTTCCTAGCAGTACACTTTCTTACTGTTCCTGGAGGACAAATGCAACCTGTTTTGCAGCTGCATTCCAAGGTTTCATCTGGTTTGATTGGCTCCTCCTTTGAATAAAGAACCTTTAATTTTTTGATTCCGCGTGTTCTAAGTTCTTTTCTCATCACCTTTGCAAGCGGACAAATACTGGTTTTATAAATATCTGTTATTTCAAATCTAGTAGGGTCTAGCTTATTTCCTGTTCCCATACAAGAAATAATAGGAATATGATATTTTTCTGCTCTCATCACAAGTTCAATTTTACCGGTCACCGTATCGATAGCATCTACAACATAAGAAACAGATTCATCAATAATGCCTTCTGTATCAGGCATAAAAAACTGTTGATATACCTCAATATTTGCCTGTGGATTAATTTCTAAAATTCTTTCCTTGGCAAGTTCCACTTTGAATTTTCCAACCGTTTTTCTAGTAGCAAGTAACTGCCTATTAAGATTGGTTAAGCATACTTTATCATCATCTACCAAAACAAAATTTCCAACTCCTGCTCTGGCTAAGCCTTCAATGATATAAGAGCCAACTCCACCAAGTCCAAACACTGCCACTTTTGCATTTCCTAATTTTTCTAGAGCTTCTTTTCCTATTAAAAGTTCTGTTCTTGAAAACTGGTTTAGCATGATAATATCTCCTTTACCTCATACCCTGCCTCTGTGATGGCACTTGTAATATCACTATCTGCAAGTTCGGTGTTAGATTTTACCACTGCGTTCTTTTCTTCTAAACTTACTTCCACGCTTGTTACACCTGAAAGTGCACCAAGAGCCTTTTCTACTGCCTTTTTACAGTGTTCACACTGCATTCCCTCTATTAAAATCTTCTTACTAAATTCCATACTCGTTTCCTCCTTTTCATTTTGAGCTTTTCCACTGTTTGTACCATTTTCAGCGGCATTTAAGCTCTCATCCTCTTCCTGTGTTTTAGTTAACTCACTTACTTCTATTCTTTCCTTACCTAATTCTTTATCAAAACTTGACTTAAAATACCTAAGCCTTAATGCGTTCGTTACAACACAAACCGAACTCAAACTCATGGCAGCCGCACCAATCATAGGGCTAAGCTTTATCCCAAATGCATTGTATAATACACCCGCTGCAAGTGGAATACCAATGATATTATAGAAAAACGCCCAGAACAAATTCATTTTAATGTTTCCAATAGTTGCCTTACTAAGTTCAATGGCTGTCACAGCATCTTGCAAATTATTTTTGATAAGTACAATATCTGCAGATTCAATGGCAATATCTGTTCCAGAACCAATAGCAATTCCTACATCAGCCCTCACTAAAGCCGGGCTATCATTAATTCCATCCCCAACAAAAGCAACTTTTTTCCCTTGCTCTTGAAGTTTTGCCACTTCTTTTTCCTTATCTGCTGGCATTACTTCTGCTACCACTTCTTCTATGCCAAGTTCCTCACCAATTGTTTTTGCCACTAACTTATTATCACCAGTAAGCATGACAATATCAATATTTTTCTTTTTTAATGCCTCAATTGCTTTAAAGCTAGAATCCTTTACCGTATCCATTGTTGCAATGATTCCAATTAACACCTTTTGAATGCCTGCAATTGAAACAAATTCAGCAGCAAAATATAAAACTGTTTTTCCTTGAGAAGCAAATCTACTTGCCTTTTTCTCTGCCACGGAAATATCTACACCGTTTTCCTGCATAAAGGATGCATTACCTGCATAATACCATGTTTTTTCAATTGTTCCTTTTACGCCTCTTCCTGAAACAGAAGTAAAGTTCTGAACATCGCCAAATTCTATATTTTCTACCTTTGCCTTTTCTACTACAGCCTCTGCAAGTGGGTGTTCCGAAGCTTTTTCAAGGCTTGCTGCAATTTGAAGGAAATTATTTCTTAATACTTTTGTATCTCCAGAGCCGGCCTCTGCAAATATTTCAATATCCGTAACCTTAGGTTTGCCTTCCGTGATAGTGCCTGTTTTATCTAGCACTACCGTATCTACTAAATGAAGTGTTTCAAGGCTTTCTGCAGATTTAATCAAGATACCTTTTTCCGCTCCCTTGCCTGTTCCAACCATGATAGCAACAGGAGTGGCAAGACCTAAAGCACAAGGACATGAAATCACTAAAACTGCCACGCCAATGCTAAGAGCAAACTCAAAACTCTGTCCAAGTAATAACCAGATAACCATTGCTATTACTGCAATCAAAATAACAACTGGAACAAATACGCCACTGACTCTATCTGCAAGTTTTGAAATAGGAGCTTTAGAACTGCCCGCCTCTTCTACTAATTTAATAATTTGAGAAAGCGTAGTATCCTCTCCTACCTTTTTTGCCTTAATCTTTATCACACCATTTTTATTCATAGTACCGGAAATAACAGTATCTCCTACATTTTTATCAACTGGAACACTTTCACCAGTGATGCTTGATTCGTCAAGGGTTGAAGAGCCTTCCACAATCACTCCATCAATCGGAATACTTCCCCCTGGCTTGATGACTAGGATATCATCCACTACAATCTCATCCACACTAATTTCAGTTTCTTTGCCATCCTTGATTACCATTGCCGTCTTTGGTGCAAGATTCATCAGTTTTGTAATAGCATCACTCGTTTTCCCCTTTGACTTGGTTTCTAAGTACTTTCCAAGCGTAATCAAAGTAAGAATGGTTCCCGCTGATTCAAAATAAATATCCATGGCGTATTTATCCACCATTTCTTCATTTCCATGTCCTAATCCGGATGCCAATCATAAAGATAGAAAAAATACTATAAATCACCGATGCCGTACTTCCAATAGCAATTAAAGAATCCATATTAGGACTTAATTTGAATAACCTTTTAAATCCATTGATAAAATAATTTCTATTCACATACATGATAGGAAGCACTAATAAAAACTGTGTAAAAGCCGATGTAATAGCATTTTCATTTCCGTGAAACAATGCCTTTATAAAACTTGGCACTGGAAGTCCAAACCACTCAAAAAGCATATGATGCATGGAAATATACATAAGCGGAATCAAGAAACATACAGAAATAATCAGCCTTTTTTTCATAGCAAGGATATTTTTCTTTGTTCCATCATTTTGGGCATTTTCACTACCACTTGCTCCTGACGCTGATCTTTTGTTATTATTCAAAGCCGTATTAGAACTACTATTTAGAGTTGCGCCATAACCAGCATCTTCTACTGCCTTAATAATCTTTTGCTCATCTAAGATTCCCTCATCAAACTCCACGTTCATACTATTAGTAAGCAAATTAACATTAACATTTTCAGCACCATCTAGCTTTTTGACAGCTTTTTCAACATGTGCCTGGCAACTACTACAAGTCATACCAGAAATATCAAATTTGCACTTTTTCATAGAATCTTTCCTTTCCATACTTATCCCATTTTCTCATAAGATTATATACCTCTATACTATTATATGTCAACTAAAAAGCATCACAAAAGCCTGTTACTTTTTTATCCAATAACAGGCTGGCCCCCGGCCCACAATCCACCGGTGACCCAAGGTGGATAACGGCAAAGCGGAGCACACGTGTGCTCCGCTTTTTTATTTATGATTTTTAGCTACTTCTTCAATCATCTTGGCACACCTTTTTGAGGCAAGCTCCAAGTACTCGTAAAAATCAACTTTTTCTTCCGATTTTGGTTTATCAGAAATGGAACGAATCACCACAAATGGAACATGACAAAGCATGCAAACTTGTGCCACTGCTGCACCTTCCATATCATCGCATTCTGCATGAAAAGTTTCTCTTAAAGCTCGCTTAATTTCCGGTGAATTATAAAATTGGTCACCAGTTGCAATCGTTCCCTTCACTACCTTCATAGAGGTTTTTTCAAACATTTCAATCAACTTGTCATCTGCCTTAATTTCCACGCCAATATCTGAAATATAACCCTTGGGATGCCCAAAACAAGTAATATCAAAATCATGCTGTACCAAAGCAGTAGAAAGCACAATATCTCCATAACCAAGCTCTTCATTTAAAGCACCAGCAGAACCAACATTAATAACTGCATTTACCTCAAATTTATCAAGCATCAATTGAGTAGTCCTTGCGGCGTTCACTTTTCCCACTCCAGAAAGTACCAAAATACAGTTTTTATCTCCTATTTTTCCGCACATAAATTCTTTTTCATAATAGACAATTTGTTTCGTTTTAGACATGATTTCATAGATGGCATCAAACTCTTCCTGCATTGCTGCAATAATTCCAAAATCATACCTTTCCATAACGTCCCTCTTTTCTCCATATAATTATTACCATTATCATATATCAGTTATCAAAAACAGTCAACTTTACCAAATTGCCATCTTCATCTTTTCCAGTGCCTTCTTCTCAATCCTTGAAACCTGCACTTGAGATGTTCCATACACTTCTGCCACCTTACTTTGAGTCATTTCCTTATAATAGCGATAAATAATCACTTTTTTCTCTCTTTCATCAAGCACATTTAAGAGCGAATCGATTGTCATCTGATTCATTAGTTTTTCATAATCATTCTTTTTACTAGCAATATTATCACCAATTGTTTTAGAGTCAGCATCATCGCTTACCTGTCTATCCAGAGAATCCACTGCATTGGTAGCATCGAGCGCCTCTATTATCTCCTCCTTATCTACTTCTAACATTTCTGCAATTTTTTCCACTGTATAATCCTTCTCCGGCTCTCTTTGCATGATTTCTCGTGCCTTTGCTGCTATTTCTTTAAGACTCCTACTGACTTTTACCATGCCATCATCCCTCAAGAAACGTCTAATTTCGCCTATAATCATAGAAACAGCATATGTGGATAGTTGATTGCCCATACTCACATCAAACCTTTTTATAGCCTTTACAAAGCCCATGGAGCCTATCTGAAAAAGGTCCTCTATGTCATATCCTCTGTTACTAAATCTTTTAACAACATTCCAAACTAATCCTACGTTTTCCTCAATTATTTTATTCATTGCTGCAGTATCGCCATTTTGTGCACGTAAGATTAATTCATTCATGCATCCAAAGCCTCCTTTATTTTCTTCTTCATTTTCACTTTCGTTCCAACTCCCACAATGGATTCCACAGAAAAATCATCCATAAAGTTTTCCATAATGGTAAAGCCCATACCAGATCTGTCAAGTTCAGGCTTACTCGTGTATAAAGGCTGCTTTGCAATATCGATATTTTCAATTCCCTTCCCATAATCTATGATTTCAACATCTACAGTTCTTTCATATATTTTGCAATGAATATGTATATCGCCATCTTGTCCATCATATCCATGAATAATACTATTGGTCACGGCTTCTGAAACCGATGTCTTGATATCCGAAATTTCCTCTATTGTTGGATCTAACTGAGAGGCAAAGGCTGCAACTGCAATCCTGGCAAAAGCCTCATTACAAGATTTACTTTTAAATTCCAATTTCATTTCATTATCCATCTTTTCAAATCCTTTCTTCTTCCTTTTTATTTATCTCAGGTATAATTTTAAATATCCCTACCATATTAAAAATTCTCCTAACATCTGGGCTCAAATTCATCATTTCTGCTTTACCACCAAAACGCATCACCTGCTTGTACCTTCCGTATTACCATTCCAATTCCCGCACTATCCATAAAATTTACATTTTTAAAATCAAAAACAAGCTTTTTAGGTACATATTTTTTGATGGCATTGTCTGAAATAGCAGCCATATCAAGGCAAGAATGGTGGTCAATATCTCCTTCATAATTGATGGTTAGTGTTCTTTCATTTTCTTTATAATCTACAACCATTTATTATTTCCTCCTTTGTACAATTTTATACATGCAATATCATACAAAAATAAAAATAAAAAGTTTGCCGAAATATAAATAATCTTTCGACAAACTTCTCATCAATCTCATGTTGTATCTTACATCATGCAATTTTATTTAATTTATCATAGCATTTTATGCTCTCTAACTATTTCACAGGATTTACTAAATATGTTATCCACTCTGATTCTGCCCCATCTTTTGCCACTGCCATTACCTTTACTGCTAATTCCCCTTGATTGGTATATGTAGCAGGAATTGTGACAGAAGTTGATGCTTTCGATGCGGATTTTGCTTTTGCATCCCCTATTTGATAATATACCTTTTTAATCCCATCGGAATGACTTGCGGTAATAGTAAGTTTTGCTTTATTTCCAACCTCTATAACCTCATTCTCAGTTAATACCACTTCTCCTACTTTTGCACTAATCGTTGGTGGCACCATAATTTTAATAGGATTAATCTTATATGTAACCCAATCTGATTCATTTCCTTCTTTTGATAGTGCCTTTACCTTTATTTCTAGCTCACCTTGGTTTGTATAGGTTGTTGGGATGGTGACTGTGGCGGTTGCTTTTGATGCTGTCTTTTCCTTCTCATTTCCTATCTGATAATATAACTTCTTGATGCCACTTGCATGCGCTGCCGTTATCACTACTTTTGATTTATCTCCTACTTCTAATAACTCATCCTCACCTACCGTAGCTCCATCTGCTGTTATGGTAAATGTTGGTGGTACTATTATCTTTGTTGGATTTATCTTGTAGGTAATCCACTCTGATTCATTTCCTTCTTTTGTTAATGCCTTTACCTTTATTTCTAGTTCACCTTGGTTTGTATAGGTTGTTGGGATAGTTACTGTGGCAGTTGCTTTTGATGCTGTCTTTTCCTTCTCATTTCCTATCTGATAATACAACTTCTTGATGCCACTTGCATGCGCTGCTGTTATCACTACTTTTGATTTATCTCCTACTTCTAATAACTCCTCCTCATCTACAGTAACTCCATCTGCTGTTAAGGTAAATGTTGGCGGCACAATTACCTTTGTTGGTGTTACTTCATAGATTTCCCACTCTGATTCTGTGCCATCTTTAGCAATTGCCATTGCTTTAATCTGTAACACTCCTTGATTGGTATATGAAGTTGGTATCGTAAAGGAAGCAGTCGCTTTACTCGTTGATTTTACACTTTCATCTCCAATTTGATAATAAAGTTTTTTAATCCCACTCGAATGACTTGCTTTTATCGTCACTTTTTCTTTATCACCAATTTCCCACAACACTCCTTGTGAGTCACTGGAAGAAAAGTTACCTATTGTAGTTTCTAACTTTACCTGTTCATTACTTACAATACCCCAATCTAACGTAACAGTATTCCCTGCTGTTTCAAAAGAATAAGATTTTCCATTACTTGATAAGCGGTAAACCTGTATCTTATCCACATTTTTAGTATCAGTCACTTTTAATGTCACTTGATAATTTCCTATTTTTTTCGCCTTATTACCAGAAATTTGTATTAACCCTTTATTCACAAGATCATTACTGCTATTATTTGAAAAGTCCTTCACTGTTACTTCTTGTTCTTTGCCAGTATAATCCTTTAATAGACGCTGACTTGGCAAATATAATGCTAAGGTTGCCTTTGTAATTGACCATTTAACTGTTTTGTCACCGTTGTCATGCACTGTTATGCTACCAGTATCCTCATCATATCTACCCCAACCATATCTTGTTTTATCTTTTATAGAAACTACAGCAGTATATGTTCCCACGTCCGTTCCTGTTTGTGAAAAAACAACCGTATACGGAACATCCTTTGTCCAATCCGTGCGATATTTACCATTTTCTCTATAAGATATTTCCGCAATATTTTTGTTAAATGACTGTGCACTACCATTATACGAATAACTAACATTATTCGGAATAGAAACAAGTATCGTTTCAGGCTTCTTTTCAACTATTTCCCATGAAAATAATAACATATCTTCCGTGCCACCATTATACCACTCTGAAGACTCTGGATACTTCAAATGACATATGATATCATATTTTCCTATTTCAGTACCTTTATTTCCTGTAATCTCAACAAGATCTTTATACTTATCCGCAATAAATTGATATCCACTAAGTGGTTCTAAAATATCTTGTTCTTCTCCTGTATATGTCAATGTTCTTTGAGACGGTCTATAACTTGAGCCATAAATTCTAGCTCTTACAATCTGCCACCAAATTGTTGCTTCTTCCACTTCATCATATTGCTTAGTAGAAGAGTTAAAACTAATAAGTTTATAATTCTGAGTATCTAGTAATCTTATTCTAGCTCGATGCAGAAACGTTCCACCAACATCTTTTGCCGTGTCTCCAGAAACATATTCACATATATATTTTCTTGTTACATAATTGTATGCAAGCGTTTTAAATTCTTCTGTTTCGCCAAAGGTCATTTCCTTATTAAGCCATTCTACATTGAAGAATCTCTCATCACTACAATCGATGCTTTTCTTGGCTATTTTACACTTTACCTTCTGAGGTTCTGAAGAATATGTAATATCACCATTTTCATCTTCTATAACCCATTCATATTTCTCTGGGTCAGTAAGGGATACAATCACCTCATACTCTCCTGCATTTGTCCCTGTATTATTTGCAACCGTCATGATTTCCTCATCAAAATTAGACAAACTAAACTTTTCTTCTCTTCCACTGTATGTAACGGTTCCTTTTTGCGTAGGTACCTCTGCCCTTATCTTTGTGATTTCCTCTGCAAGAATACTAACCTCTGCATCTGTTTTTTCCTCTGATTTTACTTCTACTTCTGTTTCTTCTCCCGCAAAACTAATATTAGCTACTCCTAAAAATACAACTAATAATAACAAGATTATCCCTAATTTTTTTCGTTGCATTCGGATACCCCCTTCTTTATCTTTCCAGTCACATTTTATCATATCAAGTTTATTTTGTATATTGATTTATTCAATAAAAATTGAAAACGGAGGAAAACCGAACAAAAATGGTTGTCCCTAATTGTTCCATAAAAAAATAAAGGATTATCAAATGGTAATCCTCTAATTTTTCATTTATATTATGCACTTTTCATTTCTAATCTCAATTTATCTGCAATCATGGCGATGAATTCTGAATTGGTTGGTTTGCCACGGCTTGCAGAAATGGTATTACCAAAGATGGCATCATTTGTCTCAAGTCCTCCTCTTGTCCAAGCAACTTCTATGGCATGCCTGATTGCTCTTTCCACTCTGGATGGAGTTGTTTTAAACTTCTTGGCAAGTGTTGGATATAATTGTTTTGTAATGGAATTAATAACCTCCATATCATTGACTGCTAAGGCGATTGCCTCTCTTATGTATTGGTATCCTTTAATATGAGCAGGTACACCTACCTCATGGATAATATTTGTGATGGATGTTTCTAATGAATCTACCCTGCCTATTACATAAGGAACTTTCTTTTGATTAACAGTTGCATAAGCCTGTGATTCCACTATCCCATTTGCTATTTCTCTGATTCTTTGTACTAGTAGTTCCAAGTCAAATGGTTTAATCATATAATATTCTGCCCCAAGTGTCATAGTTCTTTGAACCACAGCGTCTTGACCAATTGCGGAAAGTACGATGAAATTTGTATCTAATTTTTTCGTTAAACTATTTACCTTTTCTAAAACACCGATTCCATCAAGTTTTGGCATGATAATATCTAAAAGAGCAACATCTGGATTTGAATTTTTGAAAAGCTCCACTGCTTTTTCTCCATCATTTGCTACTCCAACTACCTCAATATCCTCTTTTCTGCTTAGAAAATCTCTTAATATTTCCGAAAATTCAACATTATCATCTGCTATTGCAACCTTAATCTTTTCTTGCATGATAAAATTCCTCCTAACATTTTGTTTTTAGATAAATATGTCATTCTTAAACAAATAATATCCATTTTTTGCCATATTTAACCTAACTTCTCTCAACTACAATCAAAGTATACTACCAATTTTTGGAAATTGCAAGATATTTCCTGTAAATTTTTTACATTTATTCATGATAATATGTCAAAGCCAACATAATATTTGCAGTTCTATCTGTTTTTTCGGCTATCTGCGCCAATATTTCATCAGATTTTTCTGCTTTTACAATAATATTTAAGCTCACTTTATCAGAAAAATTGGTGTCCCTTACAATTATTGATTGCTCTTTGAAGTAATGTAACAAAATGTTATGATAATTATAATCCACTTCTATATGATACTCGTTACAAAGTTTCATCTCCACCTTTGGTGCCTGCAAGATGACATCCTTTGCAACCGTACTATAAGCCTTCACTAATCCACCTGTTCCAAGTAAAATGCCCCCGAAGTAGCGTGTCACAACTAACAATACGTTTTGTAGTTTTTCTCCACGCAAAATGTCTAAAATAGGGACTCCCGCTGTACCACTTGGTTCTCCATCATCACTAAACCTTTCGGTATTATTTGCGATTCTATAAGAGAACACATTGTGCTTGGCATCCCTATATTTCTTTCGTATCTGTGTTAATCTTTCGATTGCCTCTTCTTCAGAATTTACTTTTATCAGAGTAGCAATAAATTTCGATTTTTTTTCAACGAATTCTGCTGTATATTCACATTCTTGTATCGTAAAAAAATTATCAATCATGGCGCATACCCCTCAATTTTATTTTAATATTTGGATAGTGTTTTTCAAGACTTTTCATTCGTCA
>JAFUGC010000026.1 GCA_017469565.1 Clostridia bacterium
AAAGTGACCAAGGCTCCTATCTGCAAGATATTCGTATTTTTCTACTTTATTCTTAATTTTTTTATCACAATTTAAGATTCCAAAATTTGCATTCATTGGTTGAAAATCTTCATTCGGAGTAGAAATGTACTTTGCTAATGCACCAATTACTGTTTCTTCTGAAAATACAATCTTTTCTTCTCCTTTCAGTTTTTGCACGGCATTCACAGCCGCCACATATCCAGATGCTATTGATTCCACATATCCCTCTACTCCGGATATTTGACCTGCAAAATAAATGTTTGTTCCCTTCAAGCAATAGGTTTCATCTAGTAGTTTGCTAGAATTAATATAAGTGTTTCTGTGCATAACTCCATATTTGACAAACTCCGCATTTTCAAGTGCCGGGATGAGTGAAAAAACTCTTTTCTGTTCTCCAAACTTTAAATTTGTTTGAAAACCCACCAAGTTATACATGGTCCCTTCCGTATTATCTTGCCTTAGCTGCACCACCGCATAATACTTCTTGTCAAAACCAACAGGTTTTAATGGACCATAAGTTAAAGTTTGTGAACCGCGCCTTGCCATTTCTTCAATTGGCATACACCCCTCAAAAAGATTTCCTTTTTCAAATTCATGCTTGTTCACAATTTCTGCATTCACAAGTTCTGTATAAAACCTTTCATATTCCTCTTTTGTCATGGGACAATTAATATAGTCACTATCTCCTTTTCCATACCTATCAGCCGTAAAGGCCTTCTCCATGTTGATAGACTCTTTTAATACAATAGGTGCTGCAGCATCGTAAAAAAACAGTTTTTCTTTTCCAGTGATTCTGGCAATTTCCTCTGAAAGTGCCTCTGAAGTTAATGGTCCTGTGGCAATGACCGTAATCCCATCTGGAATCTTTTCCACTTCCTCATGAATGACCTCTATATTTTCCTCTGCCGCAATCTTTTCCGTTACTAATGTAGAAAACGCCTCTCTATCCACTGCAAGTGCTTGTCCTGCTGGAACTTTTGTTTCATCTGCACAAGCAATTAAAAGAGAACCAAGCCTCCTAAGCTCCTCCTTCAAAAGTCCACAAGCATTTGTGATACTATTAGATTTTAAAGAATTACTACAAACAATCTCTGCCAAATTTTCATTAGAATGTGCAGGGGAAAATTTCTTTGGTTTCATTTCATATAGTTTTACTTTAATTCCTCTTTTCGCAATCTGGTAAGCAGCCTCACAGCCTGCAAGACCACCACCTATCACATGAATACACTGCATTATCATCACTTTACTCTTTCTATTTTTTATTGATTTAAAGATTCCTTCTTGTTCTCAGGAGAATCATTCTTCTTAAATAAAAGTTTCCCAAAATGCTGTATATAACTTAACAATGAAAATAGTGCTAATATAAAAGCTATTAAATATATCACAATATCAAATGTCATATCATATCCTAAAAATGAGAATTTATGACCAATTGACGGGAAAATCTTAATAACTAAAGAACTTACTACAGCAAGATAAATAAGTACTGTTGTAAGCTTGCCATACCATTTACTAGTAACAACCACATCT
>JAFUGC010000027.1 GCA_017469565.1 Clostridia bacterium
AAACATCAGAAAAAGTAACTTTTAAGGAGGTTAACATGAAAAAATTTTTATTTATCGTTATGAGTGTGATGATATTTTCATTGTCTGCTCAGGTGTATGCGGCAAATGTGAATGTACAGCTAAATGGTACTAATATTGATTTTACAGATGCCAATGGAGAAAAAGTGGAAGCTCAAATTATTAATTCAAGGACCATGGTTCCTATGAGAAAAATATTTGAGTTATTAAATGCAAATGTGGAATGGGAAGCTTCTACGAGAACAGTAAGCGCAACAAAGGGGGATATTTCTATCAAGCTTCAAATAGATAATGAAATTGCTGAAATTACTAGAAACGGAAAGACCGAGAAAACAACATTGGATTCTAAACCAGTAATTGTTAATAATAGGACTTTAGTACCTTTAAGGTTTATTTCTGAAAGTTTAGGAAAGCAAGTAGGATGGGATAGTGCTAATAGTACCGCAATTATTATTGATTATGATTATTTTTTAAATAGATTGAAAGAAAAGTCGCCATTACTTTATGAGTTAATAACTAGTTCTCCGAACACCATGAACGTGTCAGTTTTAAAGACATATACTGATTTGAATACATCGGCAAGTAATACTTCTAAGGTTATTGCAAATGTGTCAAAAATATCTCCTAATACCAGAAACATTCAATTGAATTTTTCTGGTACATCAGAATTATTTAAAGAGATAGTTAGTGAAGGTTGGGGCAATGTTGACTTAAGTGTTACTTATCATGAAAAGGATGTGGATTATTCTACTACAAATAATGTTTTATCCAAAACACTTACGAATAGCCCAGAAACGTATGAAGAATTAAACCTTTCAGGAAGTGCTAATGATTCATTTGGCGATATGATGAGGAAGGTAATGGGTGTTAGCGACTCTAGTTTGAATATTGGCACTTTTTCTAATTTAAAAAGTGATTATGATAAATTATTAAATTTATTTACATTTACAAATGGTGCTGATACATCTTCTATCAGATCAGGGGCAATCAGTTATTCTAATTCTAAGTTGAATTATATTGATTATACGGATTTTGATAATATCATCTTTGATAATGAATTTATAAAGACATATAATGTTGTGAATAAATTAATTTTTAATTATGATGTAAAACTTGATGAAATGTTGTATGATTATTCTAACATAAGTTTTAGTTTATCGCTTTCAAAACAGGATGGCGCCATTGTTGCAAGCGGTAGAGCAGAATTAAAAAACGATTATAACGAAAGAGTAGTTTATTCGGTTGAGCTAAATCAAAAATAGATTATCATGATGAATATATCCAAAAAACGATGGGAGGATAAAACGATGAAAAAACTAAAATTGATTTCTTTGATGATGGTAGCGATTATGCTTATTTCTAATATGGGAATGGTATTTGGTTATGATGAGGAATATGAGAATGGGATTATGACTATTATGAGTAATCCTGTTTCAAATGATAGTATTAAGGTGTTATTAAATGACGAAATGATTGATTTTACAGATGAAAATGGAAATGTTGTGGAACCACAAATCATTCATTCCAGAACCATGGTTCCAATGAGAAAGATATTTGAGGTTTTTGGTGCGGAAGTTTTGTGGAATGGTGAAACAAGAGAGGTTACAGCCAAAACTGAAAACAAAACCTTAAAGCTTCAGATTGATAACACACTTGCTACTGTTACTACAGATGGTAACACAGAAGAGATTACCTTGGATTCAGCACCAGTTATAATGGATGGTAGAACACTAGTGCCAGTAAGGTTTATTGCAGAGTCACTAAATTTAAAAGTTGGCTGGGATGCGGAATCTAGGACGGTTATCATTTTGGATAAAAGTTTTATCCTTGCTAGAATAGAGAAGGAAGCTCCTGTTTTTTACGAGCTATTGAACCTTGAAGGGGATTCTGTTTTAACTGAAGAGGCAACAGTTTCTGGAACGGGGAATATAAAATACATTAATTCCACTAGCAAGTCTAGTAATACGAATTTGAAATTAAAATTAGATGGAAAGATAAAGGTGAATGAAAAGGCTTTATCTTCAGATTTAACATTAAAGACAACAGGTAGTGGTTCTTTAATTAATAAAGTAAAAGAAGCAAAATTAGAAAAGGCTACCATGAGTATTGTGCTTGATAAAGAGGGAATGTTTGAATATGTCAAATCATCACTTTTGGAATCTGAGATAGGGAAAAAGTGGGTAGCATTTGATTTAAATGAATATTTGGGCGAAATACAGTTTGATAGCATATCGGGAAATATTACGATAGAGGATATACTAGATGGTTTTATTGATTCTCTAGAACTAACTACAAATACCTATTATGAAATGAATGAGTATGTGGATCTCATTTGTGAATTGTTTGGAAATAAATATTTAACGGTAACGGGTAGGTCCTCTAAAACTTATACATATGAAATTACCTTAGATGATTTACTTAGAATTTCTGGTAGAGATGTTTCAGAATTTTTTGACGATGCAGAAGAAATAGATAAATTGACTGTAACACTAAAATTGATTGTTAAAATAGATAATAATGTTGCAACAAGTTCTAGCATATCGATGGATGGTACTATTGTATCAGGAAAAGAAACAATAAACTTTGATTTTAAGGGAGATATCAAAGTAACAAGTAGAGGAAAAAATGTTACCATTACCATGCCAAATGCAAATGAAATAGTAAGTAGTGATGAAATTCAATCTAGTAACTAATTGATAAAATGTATAAAAACCTCCATTAGGGAAATAATGACAATAAAGTACCTAAAGGAGGTTTATTTTTATGAAGAAAAAGATAATAGTTAGTATGCTAATGTTTATGTTGTTGTTTGTTTCTGTTGGAGGCATGAAAGCGGAAGCTATGACATATTATGAAAATGTGAATTTTGTAACAGGTATGGTGACGGCAAGTGCCTTAAATGTGAGATCTGGACCAGGCACAAAATATAGTGTGATTGGTGTAATTTATAAGAATGAATATGTTCGAGTTTTTGCAAAAGTTGGGGACTGGTATGTAATTCAAACGAATAATGATTTGATTGGTGCTGTTAGCACAAAATATATCAAAAACGCAACTTCTAGTGGAACAGGTACTAACATGAATACAAATACTGGCACAAAAACGAATACCAATACTAATACAAATACAGGAACAGATAATTTAGGAGGCTATAGTGCTGAGGAAAAGGAATTATTAGAATTAATCAATGAGCAAAGAAGAGCTTATGGACTAAGTAATCTGGTTTTTGATAGTGAACTTCAAAGAGTAGCAAAAGCAAAGGCACAAGATTTAGTGGCAAATAACTACTTTTCACATAACTCTCCAACTTATGGTAGTCCGTTTGATATGATGAAATCTTTTGGAATTAGTTATAAAACGGCTGGAGAGAATATTGCTGGAAATTCAACCTTAAAAGGAGCAGTTACTGCTTGGATGAATTCTAGTGGGCATAGGGAGAATATTCTAAATAATGCTTACAATTACACGGGAATTGGTATTGTAGACTCGCCAAAGTACGGAAAGGTAATGGTGCAGATGTTTATTGGTAAGTAAAGAATAGAACCGCGCATGAAAAGACGCGCGGTTCTATTTTTTGATATTTATTCCTACTGCTTCATTTTCTTATTTTTTTCATTTTTTTAGTTTTCATCTAGTACTTTTTGGGCGAAAATGTTATTGACTAATTTGTCGAATGGTGCTGATTTTTCAAGCTCTCCAGCTTCCTGGATGACGTTTTGCAATAAGTTAAAAGATGCTTCTGTCATGGCTGGCTGAGTTTTCCAAACGTCAATCTCTTTGTAATGCTGGATTGCACTTGCAAGTAAGGCAATATCTGAGTCTGGGAAGGATGGTGCTACTGCTTCAGCAATTTCTTCTGGAGTATGTGACTCTACCCAAAGTAATCCTTTATAAATTGCTCTTGTGAAATGCTCTATGATGTCCGAATGATTTTCTATATAACTCTTTTTTGCAAAATAGGCTGTATATGGGATTTCATCTGTATTTGCTCCAACGGCATCTACAATGTATCCCTGGCCGTTTTTCTCAAGAGTGGATGCGGTAGGTTCAAAGACTGTTACATAGTCTCCTGTACCAGAAACGAATGCGCTTGTCATGGCATCAAAACTAATGGAAGTATCTAAGTTTAAGTCAGTTTGAGGGTTCAATCCATATTTCTTTAAGACATATTCAAAAGTCATATATGGAACGCCACCAGTTCTTCCGGGTAAAATATGTTTTCCTTTTAGTTTTTTCCAGTCAAAGTTTTCATCGTTTTCTCTACCTACAAGCATGGAGCCATCTTTTTTTGTTACTTGAGCAAATACCTCTGCATAATCCTCTAAGCCTTCATTATACACATAAATAGTGGCTTCTGGTCCAGCAAATCCAATCTCTACTTGGTTAGATAATACTGCAGTCATTACATTATCTGCTCCACCACCGTTAATGAGTTCTAATTCCAAGCCTTCTTCTTCAAAGAAACCAAGGTTCATTGCAACGTATTGAGGGGCATAGAAGACAGAGTGAGTTACTTCGCTGACAGCAATTTTTTGCGTTTGTACTTTTCCTGTTTCACCAGATGTGCTCGCCCTTGGATTTTGTGTTTGTCTTTCTTCTTTACTAAAGATGGCAATCGCAATCACAAGGATGATGACTAAAACAGAAAGAAACGTATAAAAAATTCTTCTCATAAAAACCTCCTTAACATGAAAATATTTACATACGCATTTTAAGTATATAAATACAATATGCAGGGAGGATTTAAAAAGTGACTATACTTCTGCTTTCATCATCCATCTTAGGATGATTTTTTCTAGGATGACCACTGCGTGATACATGAGTGCTGCCATAATTCCTAGAATAATAACACTTGTCATGACTAAGTCTAATTTGAAAACTTGACCACCATAGACAATTAAATATCCAAGTCCGGCTTTGGATACTAAAAATTCTCCGGAAATAACACCAACTAGGGAAAGACCAATATTGACTTTCATAGCATTGATTAAAGTGGATACATTCGAGGGAAAGACAATTTTGGTAAATATTTGCCACTTGTTTGCATTAAAAGTGTGAGCCAGTTTGATTAAATTTTTATCCGTTGCTAAAAATCCGTTTAACATTTCTAGAATGGTAACAATTAAAGAAATGGCAAGTGCCATGACAATAATGGCGTTTGTTCCTGCACCTGCCCACACAATAATGATAGGGCCCAGGGCAACTTTTGGTAAGCTATGAAGAACAATTAAATAAGGCTCAAACACGCGTGATGCGAATGGGGACCACCATAAAAGGCTTGCAATGACTGTGCCAATTAAGGTGCCAAGCAAAAAGCCAATTAAGGTTTCGTATAAAGTTACCCAGAGGTGCATGAATAAATGATTTGTTTTGAAATCTAATATGGTGTTTACCACTCTAGAGGGCTTACTGGTAATAAATTCATTTAAAATTTTTTCATTAGCAAGAAATTCCCATAAAAAGATAAAGGCGAAAAGGATAAAAATCTGAGTAAGTAAAATGAGTCTTTTTCTTCTTTTTTTCTTGCTAAGAAACTCTTTCCTGTCCGCCGAAATTACTTCTTTCATCCGTATTTAACTCCTTCCAAATGGAATCAAAATACTTACTAAATTCCGGACATTCTCTACAGTTTAAAGGGGTTCTATTGGGA
Source organism: Clostridia bacterium (assembly GCA_017469565.1). GTDB lineage: Bacteria > Bacillota > Clostridia > TANB77 > UBA1234 > UBA1234. The sequence continues at coordinate 5,669 of JAFUGC010000027.1, forward strand.
ATGTTAAAGGTAATACCATGAACATTTTTGATTATGCTAGGTCTATTGGAAAGTACGATAATTTTATCGGACATACTGATGCTCTCAGGAATGTCATGAGTTACCATGATGGCTGTCTTATGTTCTTTTTTGATGATATTGTAGACATCGTTTGTCACATCGAGCCTTGTTTGATAATCTAGCGCCGAAAACGCTTCATCAAGCAATAGGTAAGAAGGGTTAGTAGCAAGTGTTCTGATGAGTGCTACTCTTTGCTTCATGCCACCGGAAAGTTGAGACGGATACTTATTGATAAAATCTCCTAAGCCATATGTTTTTAGCAGATTCATGGCATATTCTTTTGTTTCTTCATTTAACATATTCTTAATTTCGAGCCCCAGTAATACATTCCTATAAACCGTTCTCCAACTGAGCAAATAGTCTTTTTGAAGCATATATCCTATGTTGGAAACCTTACCAGTGATATCTTCACCGTCTAAAAAAACTTTTCCAGAGGTTGGTTTTTCCAGGCCTGAAATGATAGAAAGTAGGGTGGACTTTCCACATCCACTGGGACCTACAATACTTATAAAATCGCCTTTCGAAAAGGCGTATGAAAATTCTTTTATGGCAAGGACTTCGCTATTGTCATCTTGATATACCTTAGAAATATGATCTAACATCAATCCATCTTGCATTTTATATACCTCCATTTAGCAAGTATTTATATAGTATCTTATGAATGTGAAAATATTGATGTTCCTAATTATTTTTGAAAAATCCAACTAGTCTAAATTTTTGATAAACTTCATAAAATGATTTGAGGTGAATCCATTGAAAAAATTAATGATAATATTAAGTTCTTTATTTGTATTTTTGTCTAGTTTTGTATTTGCGGCAGAAGGAAAAGATTCATTTGTTTATGATGAAAATGTAATAGAGGATGACTATGAACTTACCAGCGAAGAAATTGCAGAAGTAGTTAATGTCAATAAATCTACTATCATTAGGGCAAGAGCTGCTCTGGTCTATGATACCAAATATGATAAAATATTATATGCGAAAAATATTGATGACAGGTTACCAAATGCCTCTACAACTAAAATTTTAACTGCCATTGTAGCCTATGAAAATGCGAATATGAATGATCTTGTTACGGTTAGTGAAAAGGCTGCAAGAATTGGTGGTTCAACAATTAATTTGCGAAAGGGTAATAAAGTATTACTTGGAGATTTAATGAAGGGATTACTAATTTGCTCTGGAAACGATGCAGCGATTGCCATTGCAGAATATGTTGGAGGAAGTGTTGAGAACTTTTGTAATATGATGAATCAGAAGGCGTTAGAACTTGGGGCAACAAACACACATTTTGTAACACCACACGGACTAGATAATGATGATCATTATACAACGGCAAGGGATTTGTCTATTTTTGCCTCATATTTACTTAAGATTCCCTATCTTGCGGAAATTGTGGATACACAGTATACAACAATTAAGATTGATGATAATACAAGGGAACTTAGGACCACCAATGAAATGCTTGGAATTTATCCCAATGCAAAAGGAGTAAAAACAGGTTACACGGGAAAAGCAGGAAGATGTTTAGTTACGGCAATTGAAAGTGGGGATAGGGAGCTTATTACCGTTGTCCTAGGATGTGATACTAAAAAGCAAAGAACATCGGAGTCAATATGGCTCATTCATTACGGATACACAGAATTTGAAAAAGTAGATATTTATCAGAATATGAAAAGAGATTTTATCATTTCTGTGGAAAAGGCAACTAGTAGCAACTATCATGTGAATGTTGTGACCGAAAAATATGATGTTTTGCCCGTGGGCAGTGCAGAAAAAATAGAGTATGCCTATCAGTTAGAAAAAGATTTGGTAGCACCACTAGAAAAAGGTGAAAAAATCGGTGAAATATCTGTTATTTTAGAGGGGAAAGTACTTGATACCTTGGAACTAAGATTACCTAATGAAGTAAGACGAAAGTCGGTCTTGGAGTATATGGCGGAGATTTTTAGAAGTCAGATAGATTATATTACGATTATGAACTGACAGAGAGTGTTATCATAGGTATCATCATTTGTGCAAAAATGGATGTTTCCATTTGTTGGACGTGTGCACCAAAATTCCTCATTTTCTAGTAATTTTCTGTTGAAATATTATGAAAAATGTAGTATCATATTAATGAGAAATTGTCTTTATAAGGAGTAATTAAGGAGGAAATATGAGTAAAAATCAGATAAAAAGAGCAATAACCATATTAATGACATTTATTATTATGGCTACATTTGGTGTGTCTCAAGTGTTTGGAACAGAACATTCTGGTGTTGAACTTGCCACTCCAGCGGATGAAGCTGCCGTTAAAGCAAGTGATAATAATTCAGAATCTAATGTTTCAACAGAAGATAAAGATCTTAATCCTGCTAGCGAAAGTTTACTGAATAATGTTAGCAGAAAAGATAAAAGAATTGCAGAGCTTACAGATAAGTATAATGATCAGTTTTATGGTCAAGTGGCATATTATTTAGAAGTTGCTCAGAAATATAGCTTACCTGTGTGTTTTGTAGGAATAACGATAGGAGCATTTAACTTTTTAATCATTGGTAATAAAAAATTAGATAAAAAGGAGCAGGGCTTTGGTTGGATTGTTGGTTTCACAATAGGTCTTGTTGTTTTTAATGTTATTCCGTTAATATTTGCACTTTTTGTAGCTGGAAGGTAACCCAAGTTACTGATATTTCAATAATTGGTTTAAAAGGTTTAATAAGTTTTAGTAAGTAGCATGATAAATTTTAGGAAGGTGATGAAATGAAAGTACTTTTTGCAATGAGAAAAGATTCAGTATCTAAAAGCATCTCAGATATGTACTACGAACGTTATGGTGAAGTGCTAGAATATAAGAATGTCTTTTTTTTCAAAGCTTTAATCGAAGAAGTCAAGAATAATAAAACTTATGACAGAATAGTAATTGATGAGGATCTTGAAGAATATAGAAGTAATGATATGCAACAGTTAGATAGAGTACTTTTTAGTAATATTGATAAAATAACTGATGAAATATCGGATGCAGATATTATTCTTGTATGTACGGATAGGAGAGAAAAAGGGGATTCTGTTATTAATCAGTTATTTAGCATGGGAATATATAACCTGCTTTTAGGAAATGATAGAAATATAAACCCATTATGTGATATTATTAGGAAACCTCGTACCAAAAAAGAGGCAAAAGAGTATTTGAGGATAGATACATCACTTATGACTGGTAATTCCATGACCAGAGATGAAGAAGTGGATGAAGCCCAGATGATTAATATCATCAAATATTATGATGGCATCAAAAATCAGCCAGATAAATATGTGGAAACCTTTGATAAAATAGCAAAGCAGTACAGTAGAATCCAATTAAAGATTATTGTGAGTTATTTACCTAAAGAAGTTAGAGATGTTATTTTACAGGTGGACAGATACAAATATTTAAATGCAGCGGATGGTGTGGCAAATACGGAGGTCCATGTGAATCCTCAAACTATACAAAATACGAATAGTTCATCCAATAATGCACCTAGGAAAGATAATGGTTCATTCTGGCCATTTGGTAAGAAAAAATCAAAAGAGGAAAATGATAAAACAAGCAAAAATGCAAAACTCCCTAGTGTCATGGAAACAAGAACCAGTGTTGACTTAAGTAGTACCGCAGAAGAACAGAAAAAGGCAGAAGTTCTTGCAAAGGCACAGGCTGAAATAGATGCCACTAATAGAGCTGCGAAAGTTCATGCAGAGAATCAAGCGGAACTTGCCAGAAGAGCAAAGGCAGAGGCGGAGAGAAAAGAACAAGCGGAATTAGCAGCAAAGGCAAAGGCAGAGGCAGACAGAAGAGAACAGGAGCAATTGGCAGCAAAGGCAAAGGCTGAGGTTGCTGCAAGACAGCAAGCTGAATTAGAAGCAAAAGCAAAGGCAGAGGCGGCACAGAGAGAACAGGCTGAATTAGCAGCAAAAGCCAGAGCGGATGCAGAAAGAAAAGAACAGGCAGCATTAGAAGCAAGAGCGAAAGCAGAGGCTGCGGCAAGACAACAAACAAATCAGCAACAAGGAGCACAGCAACAGACAGTACAACAGCCGGTAAGCCAGGTTGTTAAGCCCAAAAATGATATTATTGTTGAGATTAAACCTAATCCTAATGCACCAGAAAAAGTTCAAAATATTGCACAAGCAGCACAATCATTAAATAATACAGTTGGTATCTCACAGGGAAAGAGTGGACAGGCCGCTGTTAATGTTCAACCAGCTCAGCAAACGCAACCTGTTAGACCTGTACAATCTACTCAACAAGCACAGCCTGTCAGACCAGCACAGTCTGTACCATCGGGTGAAGCATTAGAACAGAATAACAAGATGAAAGAGGAGCAAGAAAAACTAGCATTAGAGCAAAAGAAAATTAGGGAGGCACAGGAAAAGCTTGAAGAGGAAAGAAGAAAGTTAAGGGAAGAACAAGAAAGGCTTGCCAATGAACAAAACAAATTAAGAGACTCTGTCAGTGAATATAACGCTGTTCCTCAGTATGCGAATAATGTTCAAAACATGAGTCCTGTTTCAGGAAATGTTAACAAGATGGTAGTTTTTGTAGGTGCCAATAAATCGGGAACCACTTTCGTTACAAATGCAATAGCACATTCACTTGCTGCTTCAAAAATTAGAACATCAATACTTGATATGACAAGAGATAAGAGCATGTTTTATCTTTATAATCAAAATGATAAGAGTATGAGAAAAAGAGCTGCAGAATGTATGCAAAGGGTTTCAGATGGGGAAGACATTTATTTGGAAACCAATAATTCGTATTTAAAAGTTTATACTACTGTTCCAGGTTCTGTTTCAGATGTTAGAAGAGGATTTAAGCATAAAACAATTATTGAAACGGTAAAGGCAAATTGTAATGTGACAGTTGTAGATGCTGATTTCACCACTCCAATAGATTATTTTGACCAAGCAGATGCTATATTCATTGTTCAGGATTTGGATCTTCTAAAAATGCCTGATACTACTCTATTTTTAAGAGAATTAAAAAATAGAGGAATGAATATGAAGAAGATAAAGATTATTATTAACAAATATGTAAAAACTTCATTGACACCAAAGAATATCATGCAAGCATTGTCTTATTACAGTGATCCTGCAATGTCTTTTGTAGATGAGTTATTACCAAGTAGAGTTGATTATTCGATTATTCCATATAACCTTAATAATTATGCCAAATACATTGATTGTGTTTGTCATGGAGTAATTAATTATAAAGGTTATTCTGCAGATTTTATGCAAGCAGTTGGTGAGATAGCTGCAATCATATATACCAAAGACTCATCAAAAAAATCATCCAAAAAGTTATTTGGATAAGGAGGAAATAAATTATGGATTCAGAAAATACAATATTTTTCAAGGTTGAAAAAGAAAAGAAGAGTAATTCAAAGCAGATTTTAAGACAAGTATATGAGGCATTAGTTGAAAAAGGCTATAACCCTATTAACCAGATTGTTGGTTATATTCTTTCTGGAGATCCAACATACATCACAAGTTATAAAGACTCAAGAAGTTTAATACGTCAATTAGAAAGGGATGAGCTTTTAGAGGAATTAGTGAAGGAATATATCGGAGTAAATGATGAAAAGTAGAGTATTAGGAATAGATTATGGAGATGCTAGAACTGGAATTGCTGTATCAGATTTATTAGGGATTACTGCACAGGGATTAGAGACGATTGCGCATGGTTCTAATGAGAAAATGTTGATGAATAGAATTTCAGAAATTATTTCTGAATATAGCATTGAAAAAATAGTGATAGGATATCCATTCAATATGAACTATACAAAAGGCCCTAGAGCGGAAAAGACAGATAAGTTTATTGAAAAGCTTCAAAATCGTTTCCATTTAGAAGTCATCAAGATTGATGAGAGACTCACCACAGTTGCGGCACATAGGACCATGCATGATTTGTCTATTGCAAAGGACAAAAAGAAAAAAATTGTAGATACTATATCTGCACAGTACATATTGCAGATGTATCTAGATAAAGAAAACTAAAATTTAAGGCAAAGAAAGGAGAATGAGCATGAACGTAGACGGAATGAATCCAAATGATGAAGAACTAGAAGAGTTTGATGAATTAGACAATAGAATTATACTAGATGATGAAGAAGGTAATGAAATTGAATTTGAGTTTCTAGATGTTGTTGAGGTGGATGGCAACGAATATGTTGTTTTACTACCAGTGGAAGAGGCTGAAAAAGGAGAAGTTGTTATTTTTAGAATTGAAGGCGAAGGCGATGATGAAAGCTATGTAAGCCTTGATGATGAAGAAGAGGCTGAAAGAGTATTTGAGGCATTTAAAGAGAAAACAAAGGATGACTTTGATTTTGCAGACTAATTGGCAGTTCCCAAAAAAGTTAATGGATTAAGGGCGGAGGAAAAAATGTCAATCTCACATGGAGGTTACACTTTTTCCTTCGTCTCTTTTTGTCGAATTATGTAATATTATATTGAAAAATCTGGCAAATTGTTATATACTAGCATCTAGGTTACATAAGACTAAAGAAAGGAAATAGAAATATGGATAAATTAGTGCAAGAGGTTGAAAATGAGATTCAGGAAGAATTTAAGAAGAATGAAGCAATTGAATTTAGAAACTCTACAAAAGTTTTAAATGCTTTTCAAAAATTTCAAATTAGTGAGGCGCATTTAAATGGAACAACCGGTTATGGATATAATGATTTGGGAAGAGAAGCGATAGAAAAGATTTATGCGGAGATTTTTGAATCTGAAGAGGCATTAGTAAGAATGCAGTTTATTTCTGGAACGCATACGATATCTACCGTACTATTTGGTCTTTTAAGACCAGGCGATACGGTTCTTAGTATTAATGGAAAACCATACGATACTTTGGATGAAGTCATTGGAATCAGAGAGAATCCAAGTTCTCTTGGAGCTTTTGGAGTGAAATATGAACAAATTGATTTAGTTGATAATCAATTTGATTTGCAGGCAATCAGGGAAAGAGTATCCAAAAAAGATATTAAATTAGTGATGATACAGCGTTCAAGAGGATATGCCTATAGGAATGCTTTTTTAATAGAACAGATTGAGGAGGCCATTAGGGTGGTAAAGGAGGCATCACCTAGTACACTTGTAATGGTAGACAATTGTTATGGAGAATTTACGGAAGATCGAGAGCCTACTAGTGTGGGAGCTGATGTAGCTGTTGGATCACTCATTAAAAATATTGGTGGTGGTATTGCACCAACAGGTGGATATATTGTCGGAAAGAAAGAAGTTGTTGATTTGATTAGTGATCGTTATAGTGCGCCGGGGCTTGGAAAAGAAGGTGGGGCTACATTCGATTTTAATCGTAAAGTTTTACAGGGATTGTTTATGGCACCTCATGTTGTTACAGAAAGCAAAAAAGTGGGGATATTTGCTGCTAGATTACTGGAGAAATTAGGTTATGTGGTATCGCCAAAATATGATGAAAAAAGGGCAGATATTGTAGAGATGATTCAATTTCATGATCCTGATAAACTAATCAAATTCTGCCAGGGAATTCAATATAACTCCGCCATTGACTCACATGTAACGCCTGAACCATGGGATATGCCAGGATATGATAGCAAAATTATTATGGCATCTGGTTCATTTACTTCTGGTTCTTCGATTGAGCTTAGCTGTGATGGACCAGTCAGACCACCTTATGTGGCGTATCTTCAAGGGGGATTAACATATACTTATGGAAAAATCGCCGTAATTAACGCTGTAAAAATGTTAGGGGACGATAAAAAATGAAAGTTATTGTTATTGGTGGCGGCGCTGCTGGAATGATGGCTGCTATCTTTGCAGCCAGAAATCGGTGACAGTGTTATTATATTAGAAAAAATGCGAAGCATAGGAAGAAAAATGTCCATTACCGGAAAAGGTAGATGTAATATTACAAATAATACGGATATTGAGAATTTTGTGAAAAATGTACCTGGAAATGGTAAATTTTTATATAGCGCATTTTATGGTTTTACCAATCAAGATGCTATTCGCTTTTTTAATCAGATAGGTTTGAAAACCAAAGTGGAAAGAGGCGAAAGAGTATTTCCTGTTTCGGATAGTGCATTAGAAGTAATTGACAAGTTAAAAAAAGAATTGGACCATCAAAAAGTAAAGGTGATTGTTAATGCAAAGGTTACGAGAATCGTTACGGAAAATGGTCAGGTGACTTCCGTGCAGACCGATGATGGAAAACAGTATGAGTGCGATAAGGTGATTCTTGCAACAGGAGGAAAAAGCTATCCGACAACTGGTTCCACAGGTGATGGGTACAAGATGGCAGAAAAGTTAGGACATACTATTGTTGCGCCTAAGCCATCACTTGTTCCGCTAGAAACTTATGAGAAGGATATCCAGATGATGCAGGGGGTTTCACTGAAAAATGTAGGCATTCAATTGGTAGACGATAAAAAAGTAATCTATGATGATTTTGGCGAAATGCTTTTTACACATTATGGCGTATCGGGACCTACCATACTCAGTGGAAGTGCACATCTATTACGAGTGAAGAATCTAGAGGAAAAATTAAAAAATCAAAAGATATCTTTAACCATCGATTTGAAACCGGCTCTATCTTTAGAAAAATTGGAAGCTAGGATTCAAAGAGATTTTGAAAAGAATACTAGGAAACAGTTTAAGAATAGTTTAAATGAATTGCTTCCAAGTAAGCTGATACCTTATATCGTAAAGTACTCAAAAATTCCAGAGGAGAAAAAGGTAGATGATATCACTAAAGAAGAACGTAAGAAACTTGCAGAACTGCTAAAAAAATTGACGTTTCAGATAAAGAGGTTTAGACCAATTGAGGAGGCAATCATTACAGCTGGAGGAGTTAGCACCAAGGAAATTAATTCATCAACGATGGAATCGAAATTGATAAAGGGACTTTTTTTTGCCGGAGAAATCATTGATGTTGATGCTTACACAGGTGGTTTTAATCTTCAAATAGCTTACAGTACCGCTTTTTTAGCTGCAAATCGGAAACGATTTGTCGAAAAGTGACGAATGAAAAGTCTTGAAAAACACTATCCAAATATTAAAATAAAATTGAGGGGTATGCGCCATGATTGATAATTTTTTTACGATACAAGAATGTGAATATACAGCAGAATTCGTTGAAAAAAAATCGAAATTTATTGC
>JAFUGC010000028.1 GCA_017469565.1 Clostridia bacterium
CGATAGAGGCATTAGAGACACATGGACTATGGGGTGGGCTTTGGCTTACTTTTTGCAGAATCCTAAGGTGTAATCCTTGGGCAAAGGGCGGTTATGATCCAGTTCCAGTAAAAAATACAAAGGGAAAAGAGGAAATATTATGATTGATGTACAAGAGATATTTGCTAAGGGAATAGAATTAAATGCATCAGATATCCATATTGTGGAAGGGGTAAGACCTGTTTTTAGAATTAACAGAGAATTAATAGAAATGCAAGGAGTTTCTCCACTGAATGTGAATGACATCTATGAAGTATATAATTTCTTTCTAAAGGATAATGAAGGAATGAAACGAATATTCGAAGAGGAAAAAAGATTGGATATCAATTATGAGGTGAATGATACGAGGCTTCGTGTCAATGTATCCTTTTCCAACGGTGTTCCCGTTTTTACAGCTAGAACAATTCGAAAAGAATTACCTAAATTCAGAGATTTAGGATTGCCAGAGGTGGTAAGAAAAAATGCATTACTTCCCCAAGGTTTAATTCTTGTAACAGGAAAATCGAATTCAGGAAAAACAACCACTTTAAACGCACTTGTGAATGAAATTAATCAAACGGAAAACAAAAAGATACTGATGTTAGAAAATCCAGTGGAATACATGCATACATCCCAAAAGTCATTAATTGTACAAAAAGAGGTAGGACCAGGAAAGGATTGTATTTCTTTTAGTAGTGGTACAATCAATGCACTAAGAGAAGATTGTGATATTCTTGTTATTGGAGAAATCAGAGATAGAAGCACCATGGATGCTGCATTAGAACTTGCAGAATCAGGACATCTTGTAATTGGTACTATGCATACAAGGTCATGCGCAGAAACAATTGATAGGGTATTAAACTTTTATGATTTGTCAGATCAATTAACCATAAAATATATGTTCTCTTCCGTTTTAAGAGTTGTTGTGGCTCAAAGACTCATTAAGGGAAAAGAAAATAATTTAGTTATGGTTCCAGAAATCATGATTGTAGACGATGTAGTAGCTGGACTAATTAGAAAGGATAAATTCAGTAAATCAGAAATTGAAGATGCCATCCAGTCAAGGTTTGATAAAGGTAGCATTAGTTTTGTGAATTCCCTTGCAAATGCAGTAAATAGGGGGCAAATCACCTTGGAACAGGCTAAAATGCAGCTTGAAGATTCTAAGGTTGAAAATTTAAATAGAATTATAGCTGGAACAAGAATCGGATTTAACAGATTTTAGAAGTAGATAGCATTCCAAGGTTGACATAAAAGCGGATTTGATATATAATGCAAGAACATAGCTTGAGTACAAGCAAGTATAGGTAAAGGGTGTTTTTAGGTGGGAAGAATGGGTGAAGAACAAATCATAACACGAGAAAAATATTCCCAGAATAAAAATACAAATGATAAGGTCATCATCATACTGATGATAGTGTTATTAATTTCATCATTTTTGGTGTTTCAATCAAGCATTACAAAAGCTCAAAATTCAACAGATGATTTACTATCTATGGAAAGTCCTATTCAAAATAATTTAGTAAGTAGAGTAATTCATTCCGAAAAAATTAACGGCATTGATGTTACTATTACGAATCTTGCTAAATATCAAATATCGGGTAGAGTAGTGGCAGAATATGACTATACTTCAGGAGTTGCAGGCATTGTGCAAGCCATCTCTAGCAAAGATTATTATAATGATATATCATGTAAAGATGTTGCAATTGCGTATGGACCAATGGCCTTATTAGAGAATCATCGTAGGATGCAGTATATCATGTCAGGCTCAAGGAGAGTATTATATACCATTAAAGATACTTCTTTAGTTCAAGATGTTGGAACGATAGAAACAGTTGGTCCGTATATTACCAATAATCATTTGATTGCCTCAAATACTAAGATTTTAGATTTAATTAAGAAAATAGATAAAGATGACTATGTTCAAATTACAGGATACTTAGTGAGAGTAGAATGGGAAAAAGGAATGTATAGGTATGTTTTAGAAAGTAGTATGTCCCGAGAAGATACTGGAAGTAATGCTTGTGAAGTAATTTATGTAGAAGATGTGAAATGGATTAAATAGTAAAAAGAAAAACAAGTGCTTCTATAATAGAAGCACTTGTTTTTGTTAAACCTTATATGCCAGCTTTGTGCCAGCATATTCCGCCGAAGTAACAGTATTTTTGTCGGTGACAAAAAACTGATACAATGCTTCCAATTTCTTATTTTTCTCTTGGAAAGCACCGGGCTTCTCTGGTCCTCTTGGAACCATGTGCTGATATTTGGAGCATTCCTCAACTAGGAGATACTGATTCCCAGTATGAGCATTGAATACTTCTATTCCTTTTTGGATGAAAGGATATTTTTCAATCCGTTTGATGTCCTGGAAAAACACATTACCGTATTCATCCTTGTCCGCACTTTCTGCAAAACGGTCAAAGACTTTTGGACACTCCACGCATCCACAAGAACAAGTACCACATATATGTGTCATTCCATTTATCCCTGATAAGTCTGCCAGCTTAGGAATCTTGGCCGCCTTAATGGCACCATTGCATTTTACAAATGCATAGGTGTGCTTCAACTTATGCTGACAGTATAACCTTCGAATTTTTCCCAAAAGCTCTGAGGAAATCACGCAAAGGGGAAACACATTGGTTATTCCATCATCTAACCGCATAATAATCCCATTTTCAGTAATCCTAAAAGTCTTTCTCGCCATCGATAAGCTCTCCTTTCATTTTGCCTAATGAGGCATTCGTCCTATAAGTTTACACCAACGTCATTATTATAACACATTATGTAAATTTAATCAATAAATGATAAAGAATTTTTAAATATAAAAATAGGAGATACATGCATCTCCTAAATTTCTTTTAGCTAAATTTATACATACCAAAAGCGATGGCACCGATAATTAATATTATTTTAACAATCGGTCCAAATAATAAAAATGCTGTAATATAAAGGATAGCACACCCTGCAATAATCGCCCATTTCTTTTCCATCAAAAATCCCCCTTTTTTAATCTATTTTCATCACAGGCAGTGAAAATAAGACAGAGCCGGAAGGTGTTCCGGCACCAGCGTTTTCCATGACTGCTTTCATAATGGCATCTCTTTTTTCCCTTTCTGTAACGATGAAAATCATTTCCTTTTCAGCGCCAACAGTAACACCAAAAAATTTTTCGGCATCTCCCACACCAGTTCCTCTGGCATGAATGACCGTTCCACCCGGTGCTCCAGCTTTTCTTGCAATCTCCATCACAGTATCAACAAAACCTCTATTAATTACAATTAAGATAAGTTCATCTGCAAATTTATAATGATTGGCTTGTCCCTCATTTTGGGGAATATTAGTATTTTCTAAATTTTCCATCATATTTTTTCCTCCTACACTACTAATGGGAACAGCAAAAGAAAAGCTGTCTTTGATTTTTTTATTTAATCCTTTACTAACCTTCATGGCGAGCTCTACGGGAAGCATACTAAAAGCAATACACTTTTCTTTTTCTGCCACCCCAAGATAATTTAACATACTGTCCGTGGCGGTTCCGCGAGCATACCTTCCAAAAGTCATAGAAACCCCATTTTGTCCAAAGTAAGATATCATATCTTCGCTATATTTTCTTTGTACAATTGTTATCATTAATACTAATTTAAGCAATTTTCCCACTCCCAATCGATTTCGATAATATCATTTGTACCGACAGCACTAGCCATTTTGGCGATTCTGTTTTGCTTTAGTTTAAATATCAATCCACTAATTTGAATGGAGATAAGAGGCATCATAGCAATTAACGCAATCACGCCAAAAGCATCTGTTAATATATTCCCTCCAATATTACTACAGATTCCAATGGAAAAAGGAATTAAAAATGTGGTGGTGATTGGACCAGTAGCAACTCCTCCAGAATCAAAGGCGATAGCAGTAAAAATTTTTGGCGTCCAAAAGGATAATAACAATGCTATGGCATATCCTGGTATTAATAAGTACATAATAGAAAACTGCAAGAAAATTCTTAACATGGCTAGTCCAAGTGCTAAAGCAATACTAATAGAAAGATTGAATTTGATAGCTCTTTCTGGGATACCACCATCTGTTAAGTCTGAAATTTGTTTGACTAAGATTCCTACAGCAGGCTCAGCAATGACAATGAAATAACCAATCATCATTCCAATCGGAATGGCAATCCAACGGTATTCTAAAGTAGCAATTTTACTTCCAACAAAGTATCCAGTTGGTAAAAAGCCAATGTTTACACCTACTAAGAATAGGGCAAGTCCTAAAAAGGTATAGATTAATCCTACCAAAATTTTGAAAAGTTCCTTTTTAGGAAGGCGGATGGCAAACACTTGATAAATAGCAAAAAATACAATGATAGGAATGAGTGCAATGCCCACTTCTTTTGCGTATTCAGGAAAAGCGTTTAAAAATGCAAGTCCAATTTCATGAGTGTCCATAAAGGACTTTATTTCATAAATAGCATAAGAAACATCTGTCAGTTTAAAAATCATACCCAGTATCAGCATGGTAATGATAGGACCAATAGAACAAAGGGCAATTAAACCAAAACTGTCATTTTCAGAATCAGAGCTTTCTCGCATGGAGGCGGCTCCCACTCCTAGTGCTAAGATAAATGGGACAGTGATAGGCCCTGTGGTAACACCACCAGAATCAAATGCCACTGCCCAAAACTCTTTAGGAACAAACTGCACCAGAAAGAATGTAATTCCATAAAAAATAAATAGTAAATAAGATAAAGGAACCTTAAAAATAATTCTCAAAAAAGCAATGACTAAGAAAATTCCCACACCAATTGCCACGGCCAAAGTGGTAATAAGTTCTGGAATGGCAGACACTTGTGTGGCAAGCACCTTTAAATCAGGCTCTGCAATGGTTATGATAGCACCTAATATGAAAATCACAACACAAATATAAAAAATATTTTTACTCTTAGCAATTCTTGCACCAATGCGCTCTCCAATAATGGACATGGCCATTTCTGCCCCTAAACTAAATAACCCAATCCCCACAATTACTAAAATGGCACCTATTAAAAAAAGTGTCATTAGCTCTGTTGGCAGTGGCGTAACCGTAAAGGAAAGTAATAGCACGATGAATGTAATGGGTAAAATTGCCGAAAGAGATTCTCTAATTTTACTTTTCACCTTTTCGTTCACTGAAATTTCTCCTTAGTTTTTAAAATCATTTCTTTTATATCATGCTAAAAGTATATCATTTCATATTGAAAATGAAAAGAAAAAAATATACTATATACAAAGAAGAGATGCAAAGAGGGACACCTTCCTTTTGCATGACGCAGAAAGATGCAAAGAGGGACACCTCCCTTTTGCATCACGTAGAAAGGTCTGGTTTTATGAGAATTTCAAATATCAAGATATATGAGGACATCACGGAGGAAGAACTCTTAAAGAGAGTTTGCAAGAAAAATAAAATCAATCAAGCAGAAATTTCTTCATGGAAAATTTTCAAAAAATCGATTGATGCTAGAGACAAGAAGGATGTTCACTATAACTATACGATAGATATTTTTAAGGTGGGTGAAGCAATACCAGAAGAGGACTTGTTAACAGTGGAGAATCCTCGTCTTTTATCCAAAAGGCCGGTTGTGATTGGTGCTGGTCCGGCGGGGTTATTTGCGGCATATACACTTGCATTAAATGGTGCAAAACCTATTTTGTTGGAGCAAGGAAAGTGCGTGGAAGATAGGCAAAAAGATGTGGAAAATTTTATGAATCAAGGCGTATTGATTCCTAACTCTAATGTTCAGTTTGGAGAGGGCGGAGCAGGAACCTTTTCAGATGGTAAGCTGACAACGGGAGTCAATAATCCGCTCAATCGAACAGTGCTACAGACCTTTGTAAAGTTTGGGGCACCAGAGCAAATTATGTATTTAAACAAGCCACATATTGGAACAGACCATTTAATCCATGTAGTGAAAAATATGCGTGAAGAGATCAAATGTTTAGGCGGTACCGCGCTTTTTGAAACGAAGGTTGTCGGGATAGAATTGATGGACGCGCTGAAAGAAAATACGATGGAGAAAAAGATTGCAAGTGTTATTTTGGAAAATGGTCAGAAGATAGAAACGGAAATGGTTATTCTAGCAATTGGGCATAGTGCAAGGGACACTTTTGAGGAGCTATATGCAAAAGGAATCAAATTTGAACCAAAGCCATTTTCGGTTGGGGTTAGGATTGAACATAAGCAGGAGATGATAAATAAGTCACAATATGGTACGGATACCAAATTAAATCTTCCTCCTGCAGAATATAAATTAGTCTATCATGCAGAGGATGGTAGAACTTGTTATACTTTTTGTATGTGCCCTGGAGGTACCGTCATGGCATCTTCTAGTGAGGAGGGGACCATTGTTACAAATGGTATGAGTAAATTCGCAAGAGACGGAGAAAATGCCAATAGTGCGGTCCTAGTAAATGTGACACCAGAAGACTGCGTGGGTGACACTCCACTAAAAGGTATTTATTTTCAAAAAAAGCTAGAGGAAGAAGCCTTTCGATTGGCTGGATCTAATTATTATGCACCGATTCAAAGGGTGGAGGACTTTATTCATAATCGTAAAAGTGAAAAAATTGGAGAAATAAAACCTTCTTACAGACCTGGAGTAAGTTTTACGAATTTAAATGATATTTTTCCCGAATTTGTTTCCAGAACAATGAAAGAGGGAATTCTATATTTTGATAAGAAACTCAAAGGATTTGCAAATCCAGATGCTATCATGACGGGAGTAGAAACAAGAAGTTCGTCTCCAGTAAGAATTCCCAGAGATGAAAATCTAGAAGCAAATGTCAAAGGAATTTATCCTTGTGGGGAAGGTGCTGGATATGCGGGAGGCATTATGACGGCAGCAATGGATGGTATTAAGGTAGCTAAAAAGATACTTGAAATGTGACAAAAATCGTGCTATAATGACAAATGTTTTCACTCATTACAAAGCTTAATACCTGTTTTTTGTGTACAGAAAAATAGTGTATTTTGCAAATAAAAAAAGGAGGACTTTCTTTTATGGCAACTAGTACTTTTCCGGAGGAAGTAAAGGACATTCGTAGTTTCACATGTTGGCTGCGGCTGAATCAAGTGTATGTGGAGAGTGAACTTTCGCAGCTTGATAGTCCCATTCCCAAAAGCAGGCGTGAAAAGGCAAAATTATTTGTCAAATGCCTTAGGCGGAATGGCCGGTGTTCGGACGAGAAGAATCCTTTAGAGCGGATTTTTGAACAGGATGGTGGCTATTTTGATAAGAATCTTGAATGGCTTAAGGCTTATCTTAGTGAGGAGCTTAAGTATTGCACCAGTTTCATCAGTGCTCTTGAAGATTCAAACACCAAAAATAATGAGGCGTATAGGCAAATGGACCACATTGGTAATTTTTCTTCGGTAAGTGATACATGTCGTAACTGGATTCTGGCTACTAATGGAGTCATTAGTAGTTTCCGTAACACCAAAAAAGATATTGAAATTCTTTTGCGTGTTTTGGAGGAAGGGCAGCATTATGTTGATAGCCTTTACATAGAAAAGACGTGTGCCGCATAAAATAAAAAAGCGTGGGTTTTATTACCCGCGTTTTTTTATTTTTCCTTACGGACTCCCTACATTGACAATATTTTTTGAATAAGATATAATTGGAAATTAGTTGAATAAAAAAGGTAATGAAAGGAGCTCAGTTATGAGAATATTACCAGATGTTAAAGTACCAAAATTTAAATTTCCAAAGTTCCGTATGAAAAATATGGATAACATTGGAGAAGTGAATGTAAATTATGAGGAGTTAAAGAAAAACAATTGGAGACCTACAAAGGAGAAAAATAGAGTTTATGAAAAAACAAATTATCAAACCATCAAAGAGGTTTTTGATAGGTCTAGAAAGCTTTTTGCAGATAAGGTTTTTATCACAGAAAAGTTTAATCCAAAAGGTTCTTTTGAGGAAATTACCTATAAACAATTTGCGGATGATGTAATTTCTCTTGGAACAGCTTTAACCAAAAAATATAGTCTAAAGGATGATAGAATTGTCATTATTGGAGAAAATACCTACCACTGGTATGTGTCTTATATGGCCATGCTTTGTGGTGTTGGTATTGCTGTGCCGGTTGATAAAGAACTTCCTGCTAATGAACTTGAAAATGTGATTCGTAGGGCAAAGGCTACCGCTGTCATTTATTCTAGCAAGAAGAAAGATTTAATCAAGGATGTGAAGGATAATTTACCAGAAGTAAAATATTTTATTCAAATGAATTCGGACAGTAAACTAGAGGGCAGAGATGTTGGCTTGAATAAGCTAATTCTTCAAGGAAAAGAAATGATGAAAAAAGGTGACAGGTCATTTGAAAATATTGAAATTGACCCGGATATCTTTAAGGTGCTTATTTTTACCTCAGGAACCACTTCTAACTCCAAAGGGGTCATGCTTTCAAATAGAAATTTGGCAGAAAATATTAATGCAGTTAGTACTTATGTTTATTTGGATACAAATGACAGATTATTCTCTGTATTGCCATTACATCATACTTATGAGGCATCGATTGGTTTCTTACTTCCAATGGCAACAGGAGCATCCATTGCAGTGTGTCAGGGATTAAAGTATATTGTTTCTAATATTCAAGACACAAAGCCAACTGCTATTATTGCAGTTCCACTTTTGATAGAAAGCTTATCAAAGAGAATCAATAAAACTATTGAAAAAAGTGGAAAGACAGGAATAGTAAATTCTATGATTCATATCACAAATGCATTAAAAAATGTGGGAGTGGATATTAAACGAAAGGTGTTTGATGAGATATATGAGAATCTTGGCGGAAATTTGAGAATTATCGTTTCTGCTGCTGCCCCAATTGATCCTAAGGTGGGCAAATGGATTCAAGATATTGGAATTAGTTTCTTACAAGGATATGGATTAACAGAAACGGCACCAATTGCTGCTTTAACTCCGGAATTTGAACCAAAGGTTGGCTCTGCTGGAAAAGCGGTTAACTGTTCAGAACTAAAAATTGATAAACCAAATGAAAAAGGCGAAGGAGAGGTACTCATCAAAAGTACCACTTTAATGATTGGTTATTATGAAGATGAAGAGGCAACAAAGAGTGTCATAGAGTATGACGCGGAAGGAAATAGATGGTTTCATTCTGGAGATGTGGGCTATATGGACGAAGATGGTTTCTTATATATCACAGGAAGAACGAAAAATGTTATTGTCACACAAAATGGAAAAAATATTTATCCAGAAGAAATTGAATTATTACTTTCTGAGATAAAAGAAATCAAAGAATGTATGGTTTATGGCAAAGAAGTAGAAGGAGAAAAAGAGCTCATTATTACAGCAAGAGTGATTCCTAACATGGAAGAAATTGAGGCAATTCATGGAAAGGATCTTACTGAGGAACAGATTTACAATGCAATTTGGGAACAGATAAAATTAACGAATCGAAAATTAACATCTTATAAAGCAATTAAAAAGTTGGAAATCAAAAAGGATGAGTTTGAAAAAACATCAACGCAAAAAATTAAAAGATATGCAGAAATTAAAAAAAGCAAGGATGAATAAATTTTCATTGTGGAGGCAACATGAAGGATAAAATAAAAATTGGTTTGTTTATAGATACCTTCTTTCCTATGGTGGATGGTGTATGCATGGTTGTAGACAATTATGCAAGGCGTCTAGTGAAATATGGAGATGTTACTGTTTTTGCACCTGAATATGCAGGAGCAAAATACGATGACTCAAAATTTCCTTATCGTGTGGTGCGCTGTAAGTCTTTAAAGGCTCCTGTTATTGATTATTCCATCCCCATTCCCAAATGGGACCGAAAGTTTATGAAAATTTTAGAGGAGTATGATTTGGATATTGTGCATATTCATTCTCCCTTTATGCTTGGAAAGCTTGGGGTGAAATATGCGAAAAAGCATCATATTCCAGCGGTTGCCACCATGCATAGTCAGTTTAAACAGGATTTTCAAAGGGCAGTGAAATTAAATGGATTTGCCACACTTTTGACGAATGTTGTGATAAAGGTATTTAATCAGTGTGATGAATGTTGGGCGGTTAACAGTGAAGTGGCAAGAATTTTTTATGAGGATTACAAATATCACACCTTACCAAAGGTGATGAATAATTCCACTGATATGAAACCGGTAAAAGATAGCCAAAAGGCGCGTGAATTGATTAATCAAAAACATCAGATCAAGGATGATGAAAAAGTATTTTTGTTTGTTGGTAGAATCAATAATTTAAAAAATGTCTTTTTTATTGCAGATAGCCTGAAGGTATTAAAGGAAAATGAGCCGGATTTAAAATTTAAGATGCTTTATGTTGGAACGGGACAAGATGAAGAAAAATTAAAGGAAATCATTACTCAAAACCATATGAATGATGAGATTATTATGTGCGGAAAAGTGATGGATAGGGAACTTCTTGCGGCTTATTTTCATAGGGCAGATTTATTTTTATTCCCGTCATTATATGATGCCTCTTCTATTGTGCAAATTGAGGCTGCTTCCCAGAAAACACCGTGCTTATTTGTGGAAGGAGCAGCTACTACTGCCACTGTAACAGATGGAAAAAATGGATTTATTTCCAAAAATGATATTTCGGAATATGCCAAAGATATTGCTCATATTATGAAGAATGAAGAGTTATATCAAAGTGTTTCTGAGGCTTGTTATCATGACCTATATAAAAATTGGGATGATACCATTGCGGAAGTTTATGAGAGATATCTTGAATTAATCAAGAAAAACATTTGATTTAGGAGTATTCATCATGGGATTTTTGGAAATATTTTTCATTGGAATAGGGCTTGCAATGGATGCTTTTGCGGTTTCTGTTTGCAAAGGACTGTCCATGAAAAGAATGAATTGGAAAAGTGCAGGAGTCATTGCACTTTATTTTGGAATCTTTCAAGCGGTCATGCCACTTGCGGGTTATTTAATGGGAACGGCGTTTAGTGGTTTTGTGGAAAGTATTGACCATTGGATAGCATTTTTCTTACTTGCTATCATTGGAGGAAAAATGATCAAGGATTCCTTTGACGATGAAATGGAAAAAAGAAATGATCATACGGATATCAAAACAATGCTATTATTATCTATTGCAACAAGTATTGATGCACTAGCGGTAGGGATTACATTTGCATTTTTTGATAGCAAAATTCTCTTATCTGCTACTATGATTGGTGTGATTACATTTATTTTATCTATGGTTGGAGTAAAAGTTGGTAATTTATTTGGAGATAAGTTTCAAAATAAAGCCGAGCTAATAGGCGGAATCATGTTAATTATGATAGGGATTAAGATTTTATTAGAACATTTAGGAATAGGTTAAAAGAAGCTAGAAAGGGGTTCATAAAAATATGGGTATAGAAGGCAAAAAGATTAGTGTTATCGTTCCTATCTATCAAGTTGAAAAGTATTTGGCAGAGTGCATAGAAAGTATTATAGGTCAAACATATCAAAATTTAGAAATTATTTTGGTTGATGATGGCTCATCAGATGGTTCTGGAAGGATTGCAGATGAGTATGCCCAAAAGGATCAAAGAATCCAAGTGATTCATAAAGAAAATGGCGGTCTAGCAAGTGCTAGAAATGCCGGTATGGATATTGCTACCGGAGACTACTTCATTTTTATTGATTCAGATGATTTTGTTCCAGCGAATGCTTATGAATTGTTACTGAAAAAAGCGGAAGAAAAACAGGCAGATTATGTGATTGGAAATTATATTAATTGTCATGAAGATAGTGAACTTTGGCAAAAACCAATTTTTAGTCTTGAAAAGTATCAAGAGTTTCAGTTGGATATTAAGGATTATCAAGATTCTTTTTATATCATGAATTCTAGTGCTTGTAATAAAATTTTTCGCAAGGAATTTATAGAAAATCTGGGACTAAGATTTGTTACGGGAGTACCAGCAGAAGATGCTATTTTCACCACATACTGCTTTATTAAAGCAAAAAGAGTATTTTATATTCCAGATATTATTTATATATACAGACAGAGAATAGCAGGAACTTCCATTTCTATGAATTGTACGGAAAAGTATTTTAAAGGCATTAGTAAAGCCTATAAAATGATATATGATAATTTCAAAGAGAACAATGAGCTTGGTTTTTATAGATTTTTTTATGCCAAAAGTATGACCTATATGTTATACAAATTTATCGATTCTGGATTACTTACTGAGGAAGAAAAAATTGAAGTCTTATCTGATATGAGATGGTTTTATAAGTTAAGTAAGGATTTAAATGTTCCAGCGTGCCAGGAATCTTTGGAGTTAATTATTAATAAGATCATTAATGGTGATTATAAAGATGTGATTGATATTTGCAAAGTCATTGCGGAAGTCAGAACATTTATGCCAAATGATATCAAGGAAAAGATGTCTAAACCACAACCGGAAATGTATATTAAAATGATGAGTAATGAGAAGATATAGGAGAAAATATGAAACCGAAAATATGTTTAGTATGTGATGTTCCCAATTGGGCATTTGATATCATCGCACGAAAAGTAAAACAAGGGTTAGAAGAAAAATATGAGATTATCATAGATTATTATGATATGAGGGAAAAACCAGATGAATTATATGAGTTTTTGGAGAAGAACAGTGACTGCGACTTGATTCATTTCTTCTGGCGCAAATCTTTATTGCAAATGGAAACAAAAGCTTTTAAGCAAAAGGTAGAAGCCAAAGGAATGAAAGTATTAGATTATATACAGGAAAAAAGTAGTCAGATATCCACGGGAGTCTATGACTTTTTGTTTCTTGAAGAGGAATCCAGGGCAGCCTTTCAGAATGTTTTTAATCTATATGCCAACAATTATTGTGTAAACTCAAAAAAATTATTGGATACTTATGATAAAATTAGTACTTTCAAACACCCAACTGCTATTGTACATGATATATGTGATGTCACCAGATTTGTTCCAATGAATCTAGAAAGATTTGAAAAGACTAGTGAAGAAGAGCTTGTAGTAGGCTGGGTAGGAAATAGCAAACCTCAAATCAATGGGATAGATTTAAAAGGGTTTCATACCATTATTAAACCGGTGGTTCAAGAACTGATAGCAGAAGGGTATAAAATGAAGGAACATTATGCTGATAGAAACATCCAGTGGAGAACATCAGAAGAAATGCCGGAATATTATAGTCAAATTGACTTATGCCTTTGTACTTCTATCCATGAAGGAACGCCACTTCCTATTCTGGAATCCATGGCTTGTGGAGTTCCAATTGTATCTACAGATGTGGGAATTGTGAGAGAAGCTTTTGGACAAAAACAACAAGAATACATTATTGGGGACAGGCTATTAGGCGAAAATGACAATAAAATCAAAAATGTTTTAAAAGAAAAAATTATCCAAATATATCAACATAGAGAAATATTAAAAGAGCTTTCTAAGGAAAATATGGAAAGTATCATACAGTATGATGGTGGAAAAATTATGAAAGAGTATGAAGCGTATTTTCAAAAGTGCTTGAAAAAATAAGAAGGAGCCTAATTGGCTCCTTCCTTATTTTTACTGACCTTTATATTCTTCTAAGGTTACTTTTACTGTTTTTGTACGATTATCTCTAATCAATCCAATTTCAATTTCTTCTCCAACTTCATGTTCTGAAACTTCAGCAGTGACTTCACTTGCACTAGATATTACTTTTCCATCTATTGAAATGATAATATCCCCTTTTTGAATTCCAGCTTTCTCAGCAGGAGAATCTTCTAATACAGATTCTACAGCAGCTCCATATTGCGTTTGTTGATAGAAGTAATCCCAAATGCTACCATAGGAGTTTCTTGATGAGTAAGCAGAGTTAGATAAAGATACGCCAAGGAATGGTCTGTTTGTTGCGTAGCCATGAGTAAGAATATCCTCAATAACAGAGTGAACATCATTAATTGGAATGGCAAATCCAAGACCTTCTACATTAGAACCAGTGGACTTTGCATTCACAATACCAATGAGCTCGCCATTGATATTAAATAAACCACCGCCAGAATTTCCAGGGTTAACTGCTGCATCTACTTGCATTAAGTTTTTGGTAGAACCGTCAATATCTAGCTCTCTTTCTAGTGCACTTACATAACCATAAGTTACAGTTCCACCAAGTTTTCCGAGTGGATTACCGATTGCTAAAACAAAATCTCCCACAAGTGTTTTTGATGAATCTCCAATTGTAGCTGGAGTAAGGTTTGTTGCTTCTATCTTTATGATTGCTATGTCTGTTTTGGAATCTTTTCCAATAAGCTCTGCCTCATATTCTTCACCATTTCTTAATCTAACAGTTATTTTTTCTGCACCACTAATGACATGATTATTTGTTAAGATATAACCGTCTGTTGAAATAATAACACCACTACCATTTCCCTCTGCTGTATAGGAAGAGTTAAAATAAGTTCTTGCTGTACTATATTCTGTTATTTCTACAACAGAATCTGCCGTTTTGGCAACCACATTGGAAAGCGATGCAACCACTACTCCAGAATTTTCACCTTTCACTATAGGTGTGGAAGACGCTATTAGTGTATTATTTGAACTTGTAGGTATATTTGGCTGTTCAGAATGAACTGAAAGTTTATTGGAAAAAGTGGAATAGATACTTCCTGCAGAAAAGCCAATTGCTAAAAATAACGCAATGCTTAGTAATTTTGAGAAGACACCCCCCGCGGAAGTATGATGATTCTTATCCATCTCATCATAAATTTTGTCACGTTTGAAATCACTTCTAAAAGACATAAAAAATCACCCTTTCTGTTGTTGACGATTCAAAATATTATTGAATATCATCACCTAATCATGTATACTAATCATGTTAAGACACCTTTGTGTCACTAGTATGTATTATATATGAAAAAAAAGTGAAATTCAATAACTAAGAATTGGTTATAAGATTTAACTAAAAGTATTTGAAAACATGAAATTGATAATGTTTTTGCTGGAATATATGGAAGGAGAAACAAATGAGAAAAGAGAATGAGTTTAATATTTGGAATAGCTATAATGCAAGTGAATCTGAATTATTAAAAGATGTTAGTATGGAACTTGCTGTATTGAAAAGCCTTGATGTTTTCACTAGTGCACATGTTCAAGGAGTAGCGAAAAAAGTTGGGGCAATGTGTAAAAAAATGAAGTATTCTTATGATGATACAAAAGAATGCGTAATTGCTGCTTATTTACATGATATTGGCAAGATAAAAATTCCTCCTAGTATTTTGCAAAAAGATGATTCTCTTAGTCCGGAAGAGTATGAAATCATAAAAAAACATACCGTTTATGGATATGAATTATGCATGGAGTATAAAGCATTTAAACAGTATGCTAGTAGTGTTAGAGCACACCACGAAAACCTTGATGGCACTGGCTATCCAGATGGCTTAAAGGAAGATGAAATTCCTGAGATGGCTAAATTATTAAAAGTAGCAGATGTTTATGATGCCCTTGTTCAAAAAAGGCAATACAAAGATGTCACCAAAAGTAGTGAGGCACTTCGTATGATGTCAAATGACGTTAAGAACGGAAAAATGTCAAGGTATTATTTTGAAGTATTAGTGCTGGTTATCTTAGATGAACTTTATGAAAAAAATACTGCTTATGAGTTGACTATTTTAAAATATCAAAATGAGCTTGCGGTTTTGCGTGAACTTGAGAAAATATATAAAGAGATTTATGATAAAGGTCTCAATAGCAAATTGGAGAAAAAATTGAAAAAATTTGAACTGGCTCCAGGATATGATATGAGTACTAATGCAAGTATGATTTTGAACAAACAAAAATTATTAGATAGGGATAAGGCTATGTATGAATCAATACAAGAAGAAATAAAAGAAATTAAAGGATTAAAAAAGTATAAAATGAATGATTAAGATAAAGCTTTGAAGGAGATGGATGAATGCTAAGTGATATTGAAATTTCAAAAAATGCGAATATGCTTCCCATTAGTGAAATTGCTAAGAAAATTGGGATAGAGGAAGAGGAACTAGAACTTTATGGAAAGTATAAGGCGAAGCTTTCCGATGATTTGATAAAAAGAATAGAATCGAATGAAGATGGAAAATTGGTTTTGGTGACAGCAATTAATCCAACTCCTGCTGGGGAAGGAAAAACCACGGTAACCATTGGACTTGGACAAGCACTCAACCGCCTAGATAAGAAATGTGTGATTGCTCTTCGTGAGCCATCGCTTGGTCCCGTTATGGGAAGAAAAGGGGGAGCTGCTGGTGGCGGGTATAGTCAAATTGTTCCCATGGAAGATATCAATTTGCATTTTACAGGAGATATTCATGCTTTGACGGCAGCCAATAACTTACTTTCGGCTCTGATTGATAATCATATTTTTCAAGGAAATGAACTTGGAATTGATCCTGAAAATATCACATGGAAACGTGCATTAGACATTAACGATAGGGCGCTTAGACATATTACCATTGCCACAGGGAAAAAGGATGGAGTAGAAAGAAAAGATGGTTTTATTATAACGGTTGCATCGGAAATCATGGCTGTGCTTTGTCTTGCTACTGATTTACAGGATCTGAAGGAAAGAATCTCAAGAATTATCATCGGTTATACATTGGATAAAAGGCCTGTACTGGTATCGGATTTGAAGGCAGAGGGTGCATTAACTGCTTTATTAAAGGATGCTATGAAACCTAATTTGGTACAAACACTAGAGCATACCCCTTGTTTTGTACATGGGGGACCATTTGCTAATATTGCACATGGATGTAATAGTGTTAGGGCCACCAAAACAGCCTTAAAGCTAGGAGACTATGTGGTAACAGAAGCTGGATTTGGTGCAGACTTGGGGGCAGAAAAGTTTTTAGATATCAAATGCAGAGCGGCAAATTTAAAACCTAGTGTTATCATTATTGTAGCTACCATTCGTTCTTTAAAATATAATGGTGGGGTTTTATTGAATGATTTAAAAGAGGAAAATGTTAGTGCCTTAGAAGCTGGTTTTGTGAATCTTGAAAAACACATAGAAAACATGAAAAAATATAAGGTGCCAGTCATTGTTGCCATTAACAAGTTTGCCTCGGATACTGAAAATGAGATTGCTTGTTTAAAAAGTTTATGTGAAAAAGTAAATGTAAAATGTGTTCCGTCAGATGTCTTTGAAAAAGGTGGAGAGGGAAGTCTAGAACTGGCAAGATGTGTATTGGACACGATTGAAAATGAGCCATCCCATTATGAACCATTATACAACGAAAAGTTATCTATCAAGGAAAAAATAGAAGTGATATCAAAAGAAATTTATGGGGCAGATGGCGTAGAATATGCTGCATCTGCAGAGGATTCTATTTCTCAAATAGAAAAAATGAATTTGGATAAACTTCCTATTTGCATCGCCAAAACACAATATTCATTATCTGACAATGAAAAACTTTTAGGGTGTCCAAAAGGGTTTCACATTCATGTCAAGGAAGTGAAAATTTCTGCTGGTGCAGGTTTTATTGTTGTTTTAACAGGAAATATCCTAACTATGCCAGGACTTCCAAAGGTCCCGGCTGCAGAAAATATTGATATTCTAGAGGATGGAACATTAACAGGAATATTTTGATGGGAAGATAGGAAGGAACGTATAGTGTTACGAAAGGGATACCTGAGGAGAGGTGAAATATGGAAAGTAAGAATAGGAACATTCAAGGGAAAGAAGGCATGCTCACAGATTGTAACCTTTGTTCATGGCACTGTAATGTGGATCGCACAGAAACCCTGGGTGTGTGTAAATGTGGAAAAGCACCTAAACTTGCGCTCGCAAGTGTGCATTATTGGGAGGAGCCTTGTATCAGTGGCACAAAAGGTTCCGGCACAGTCTTTTTCTCAGGATGTAATTTTAAATGTGATTTTTGTCAGAATTACTCTATTTCTCAAGAGGGATTTGGCAAAGAAATATCCATACATAGGCTTGCAGAAATTTTTCTGGAGTTACAAGAACAGGGTGTTCATAATATTAATCTTGTTTCACCCACACCATATGTATTTGCTATTATAGAAGCGTTAGATATCGCCAAGAAAAATGGGCTGCAACTACCAGTGGTATATAATACAAATTCCTATGAAACGCCTGAAACCATCAGAAAATTAAATGGATATATTGATATTTATTTACCAGATTTGAAATATGTCTCTTTGGAAACGGCGTTAATGCTTTCCAAAGTACCTAATTATTTTGAGGCTGCCAGTACAGCAATTGCAGAAATGGTAAATCAGGTGGGGAGACCACAGTTTGATAAAAATGGAATGATGACAAAAGGAGTAATCATAAGACATTTAGTACTTCCCAATCATCTCACAGAAACAAAAAAAGTGATTGAATGGGTGAAAGAAAATTTAAATGATAGAGTTTATTTAAGCATTATGGCTCAGTATTTCCCTACATATAAAGCAAAAGAGCACAAAGACATTAATAGAAAATTAAACAAAAAGGAATATACATTGATTTTAAGAATGTTAGAAAATATTGAAAACGGGTATATTCAGGAACTTGGAGAATTTGAAGAGGAGTATGTACCCAATTTTGATCTTCGTGGTGTTTAAAGTGTTGAAATAATTTTATCATTTACTTGTTTTGAACGTACAAATATATGGTATAATATTTCCATAAAGTAAGAAAGGTGGAGTTATATGAATTTTGATGAATTCAAAAAAGCTTTAGAGGATAATGGACAGGAGCATATATTAAAATCTTATGAAAGATTAGAAGAATCAGCAAAAGCAAAATTAATAGAACAGGTAGAAAAAATAGATTTTGTAAAAATGAGAGAACTTTATGAAAGTACGAAAAAGGCGCCGGAAGTTAGTGAATCTATTATTGAACCAATTGCCTATATTGATTCCAATAAATTATCTGAAGAGGAAAAAGCAGATTACATTAGAATCGGCGAAACAGCAATTCAAGAGAATAAATTAGCGGTTGTTACCATGGCGGGAGGTCAGGGCACCAGACTGGGACATTCAGGTCCAAAAGGCACATTTGATATTGGGATTCCTTCTCATAAAAGTATTTTTGAAATTCAGTGTGATATATTAAAAGAAGCAAATGAAAAATATGGTGTTACTATTCCGTGGTACATCATGACAAGCAATGAAAATCATCAAGATACGATTGATTTTTTCGAAGCTAATGATTATTTTGGCTATCCAAGAACAGAAATCGGTTACTTTTTTAGTCAAAATGAACTTCCTATGATTGATGAAGATGGAAAACTCATTTTGAATGAAGAGGGACTGATTAAACTTGCTGCAGATGGGCATGGAGGAGTATTTGAGGCGTTAGTGACAGGTGGCATTTTAGAAGATATGAAAAAAAGAGGTGCCCAGTGGCTTTTCATTGCTGCTATTGATAATGTTTTAGTAAAAATGGCAGATCCTTTGTTCATAGGTTTTGCAATCAAAAAGGAATATAAAATAGCATCGAAAACTATTCCGAAAACTGGACCAGAGGAAAGAGTGGGGGTATTCTGTAAGAAAGATGGAAAGCCATATGTCATTGAGTACACAGAAATATCTCCAGAGTTTGCCAATATGCGTGATGAGAATGGAGAATTACTTTATGGGGAAGGACATGTATTATTGAATCTTTTCCATATCTCTGCATTAGAAGAAATAGAAAAGTTTAAATTACCTTATCATGCTGCTCATAAAAAATGCAGTTATATGAATGAAGAAGGAGTTGTGATTGCTCCTGAAAAACCAAATGCGTATAAATTTGAGACCTTTTTATTTGATGCATTTGCTAAAATGCCAGAAATTGGACTTCTAAGAGGAAAAAGAGAAATAGATTTTTCACCAGTAAAAAATGCAGAGGGAGTTGATTCTCCTGAAACTGCAAGAAGAGATTATATGAGGTATCATGGAATAGAGGAAAGATAGGGGATGAAAATAAGATGTCAATTTATATAGTATCAGCTGTCATAGTATTAGTGATTTTGATAAATTATTTGCTTGGGAAAAATTTGTATAGGGAACCTAAAAATCCTGGCTATTTTGATAATGTTACGGAATTGAAATTTACCAAAAATAAAAACATTGCTGCTGAACCGCGTTACATTGTGAAAATATCAGTGTTGATTGGTATCGCGATTGGAATTTATATGGCGTATGCAAGTATTCTTAGGGCTAATTGGGTAGTTGTACTAGGTATGGTACTTATACTTTTATCAGCATATTTAGTGGAACTAACCAAAAGCATCACACTTGATGAGGAAACCATAACATATACTAAATTCTTAAGTAAAAAAAGAACAATTGACATCCAAGACATTTCAGGGATGTATATTTATAGCTTTAATAAAAAGTTTTTAAAGCAACATGCATATACAACAAAACTTGTGATAACGTTGAAAAATGGCGAGAGAGTCAAACTTTCCCTTTCTAGTTTAGATAATAGAGCTGTTTTAAATATGATGAAAGATAATTTTGGTGTATCTAGCAATAAAATGTATATTGCTAACAAAAAGAAAAAGGCTTAGAAATTTAATAGAAGGAAAGAAGGCAGGTACTCATTTTGGGGTGCCTGTTTTTTATTGTATAAAAGCTACATGAATTGGAAAAAATTATCATGAAGAATACAAGGAAAGTTGGGAAAGGAGAGCATATGATAACAAATGTGAATAAAAAAGTGATTTGTGTCAAGGATATCCCGTCAAACATCATTGAGGAGGCAATATTCATATTGAAAAATGATATTTCCTTTGAAAAAAATGAAAAGCGAAAAACGAATCGTAAGGAAATAGCAACTAACGAAGCAGAGGATTTCTTGAAGGATTATATTTATCAAATGGAAAAGGAGGAAATGAAAGAGAAAGAAGAAAACAACCTAGTCCGAAAAATAATGAAAATTGCTTTGATAGCGGTGGGGGGAGTCTTGGCATGTTATTTATTCATTAGTGCAGTCATAAATTAAATGGTCAAGCAATATATATGTAACTAGTAAATAATCATTGGCAGCTATAGAAAGGAAGGATAGAGAATATGGAGAGAACAATTGATAGAACTAGTTATCGAAGAAGTAATAGGATGAATGTGGAGGAAATACCCGTGTCATCCCATAAGAAAAGTATGAAATCTGTTTTTTTCAATGAGACGATTATCGCGATGTCAATTTTGATTGGTGTTTTAAGCGTAAAGCTATTAGATTTACAATATGCTGAAGATTGGCTGTCTAATGAAATAAATGCAGGGATTCCATTTGAGACGGTTGCAACAAAGGTGACACACCAATATCATCAATTAACGGAAGAATTAGAAGCGTTTTTATTTTCAGGTGATACCATAAATGAAAACGAGGATATACACCAGTCTAATGAGATAGATTCTGATAAAATGGTATTTAGTGGTGAAAATACAACCAATCAAGAAGAAGATGAAAATTTAGATTCTGAAAGTAAGAATTTAGAAGATAGTAGTATTATTTACGAAAGCGCAGTTGAAGGCGTCAATCAACTCTCGGAAGATGCAAAGATTGTGAAGGAAAATTATGATTTAATCAGACCGATATCTGGCATTGTCACATCTGTTTTTGGGGCAAGAACGGATAGTAATCCTATTGTAAGCTCTTATCATACGGGACTTGACATCGCTGCTAATACGGGTACTACCATTGTCGCATCGCATTCGGGAGAGGTGACTTATGCGGGGGTTCTTGGGGGATATGGTAATTGTATTATGATTACAGATGGAGAACTTACCACACTTTATGGACATTGTTCGAAGATATCAGTAAAAAAAGGAGCAAAAATAATACAAGGGGAAAAGATTGGTGAGGTAGGAATGACGGGAAATGCCACGGGACCACATGTACACTTTGAAATAAGGTATGAAGGACGATATGTAAATCCAGAGGATGTGGTCTAATGTCTATTAAAATTCATATTTATTTGTTGATGATGTGTGCCTATATGTATGCTACACGGCAGATTAGAATCTTTTTTATATTATTACGCCTTTTCTATCATGCACGAATTGGCACATATCATTACGTCACTTATTTTAAGAGTAGATGTAAAGGAAGTTACATTACTTCCTGTTGGTGTGAATGCAAAATATGAGAGTAACATTGGTCCTAGCAAGGAACTATTCATCAGTATGGTGGGGCCTCTGGCTAGTTTTATATTTTCTGCCATACTAAAAGATAAAACATTTTCCTTGATGAATATATGTATAGGAATTTTCAATCTCATTCCCATTTATCCAATGGATGGTGGAAGAATCTTAAGAAGTTTTTTAACTTTGATTTTTAGACGCGGAAAGAGTGAGTTAGAATTGCAAATTACTAAAATGCAGGCAATCAAAATAAGTAATCGTGTGACAAAATTTTTTATGATTCTCATTTTGTTGATTTCCATTGCATTAGTAGCTTATGCTAAGAGCTTTTATTTTATGGTATTAGCGGCTTATATTTTTTACATCTCAAGAGAAGAATTAAAAAAAGAAAGATTTTTTGAAGTATTTAACTATTTACAAAAAGAAGAATAAATAATAAACTATTAGTTGAGGTGGGGCGAATGATAACGAAAGAAAAAGGATATTCATTAAGTGTATTAGTAATTACCATTGCAGTGATGCTGATCCTTGCAACAACTGCTATTGTAACACTTAAGAACCTAACAAAGGATAGAGAAGTAACACAGTTTATGAGTGATTTAAGAGAGGTAGAGCAGTTTGTCAAAGAATATTATTCTACCAAAAATACTTTACCAATTATCTATAATGATGGCTTGCCAGCATCATTTAATCTAACAAAAGAGATGGAAACGCAAGAACATGCCAATGACAAAGGGGAGTATTTCTATATTGATTTAGATAAATTAGGAAAGATTAACCTATATGACGATAACAGGGGATATATTTTGAATGAAAGTTCACTGAATGTGTATGTAACAAATCCTATTACATATAATGCAAGTGGTGATAAGGGTACAAAGTATTACACTCTTACAGATGAGATTCTTGGAATAAATAAGACGTATGGAGTTACGGATAAATTCCAGATAGTTGTTGCAGGAAATCCTATTACATGGGTAGGAAGTGCAAATCTCACAGTATCTATCCCAGACCATGATGATGTTAATAATAGATGGAATTTTAAATATTATGAGGATGGTCCTATTACTGCATCACAGTTCAAAACGCTTGGAACCTCTTTTTCCTATGGAGAAATCATAGAGATAAAAGCTAATGGAATTTATAGTATTTATGTAGAAGATGAAGAGGGATATGCTAAAGTTGTCAATGTAATTGTTACAAAGATAGATGAGGCTGCACCAACTGTTTCCTTATCTGGAGGAAAGGTTCTGGTAGGAGATGATGAGACGGGAATTAAAAAAATTCTATATACCGTTAGTGGTGCATCGCCAAGCTTTGAAAAAGATTTAAGTAATTATGAAGCTGATTATGCTGATTATTCAAATGAATATAATGCTATCATCAATAAGTATAGTGGACTCACTCTTGGCGCGGCAGAGACTGCTCAAAAAAATGAAGAAATATCTGATTTAGATATCAAATATCCTCAGTTTCAGCGTAACGGTACTGCATTTACTGATACTCAGACTAACATCATCTTATATGTGGAAGATTATGCAGGCAATAGGAGCTCATTAAGTGGAGTTTCTAGAAAGATTATTCGTGACAGCAATTTGTATTAAGAGTTTGCAATCAAAAAGCGGACAAAAAGGGACAGTCTTTTTTGTTCGCTTTTATGAATTATCCTAAGAAAGATAGGCTTTTTTGAAAAAAATATTGACAATGAAGAATTGTGATAGTATAATATCTACCGTGTAATCCGCCTAATTAAGGTGATAAATACCATTGGAAAATGAGAACAATAAACTAAACTGCAAACAAAGAATGGTTACCTAAATATAGAGATTAGCGAGTTTTATATGAAGGAGGTGCTTTAGATGTACGCTATAATCGAAGCATGTGGAAAGCAATACAAAGTAGCTGAAGGAGATTTAGTTTTCCTTGAGAAATTAGAAGCAAATGAAGGTGAAAAGGTTACTTTTGATCAAGTTCTTTTAATTTCAGATGGAGAAAAAGTAAAAGTTGGAACACCAACTGTTAAAAATGCTAAAGTAGAAGCTACTGTTGTGGAGCATGGTAAGGCTAAAAAGATCGTTGTTTTCAAATACAAGGCTAAAAAGAATGAGAGAAAGAAACAAGGACATAGACAACCATACACAAAAGTAAAGATTGAGAAAATCAGTCAAAGAGCAAGTACTAGAAAATCTGCTACTGCAGAAGAAGTTGCTGAATAATTAGAATTTTTAAGAAAATGCTAATAGAATAATGAATTTCGAAAGGAGTGAATAAAATGGCACATAAAAAAGGTATGGGTAGTACCAAAAACGGACGTGATAGTGAGTCAAAAAGACTTGGTGCCAAAAGAGCTGATGGTCAATTTGTTTTAGCTGGAAATATCCTAGTAAGACAAAGAGGAACAAAAATACATCCAGGTACAAACGTTGGAATCGGCAGTGATGATACTCTATACGCAAAAGCAGATGGTATAGTTAAGTTTGAAAGAAAAGGAAAAGATAAAAAACAAGTTAGTATCATTACAGAAACTGCAAATAAATAAGTTATTTTCCGCACTAAGCTTAAAGTTTAGTGCGGTTTTTTTAGTTGAGAGATTCAAACAGAGGAAAAAGTGTCAACTTAAGAGAGAGTAATACTTTTTCCTCCGTCTTGGATTTATCAACTTGTCCTTCAAAAAGTTTACATAAATTAGAATAATCTATTGTAAAATTGGAAAAAATATGATAAAATATTGTCTGGAAAACAAAAGGAGAATGAAAAATGTTTATAGATTACGCAAAGATAATCATTGCATCAGGAAATGGTGGAAATGGTGCAATTTCTTTTAGAAGGGAAAAATATGTTGCAAACGGTGGACCAGATGGCGGAGATGGCGGAAAAGGCGGAAGTGTGTATTTTAGAGTAGATTTGGGTCTTAATACACTGATTGATTTTAGATATAAGAAAAAGTATCTTGCTAAAAATGGTGAAGCTGGATCTGGCAGTAGGTGTAATGGTAAAAAAGGGGAAGATTTATATATTGATGTACCACAGGGGACAGTTATTATTGATGAGGCTACAGGTAAAGTTTTGGCAGATTTATCTAAAGAAAGTCAAGTGGAATGTATATTAGAAGGTGGCAAAGGCGGCAAAGGAAATGTTCATTTTGCTACTGCAACAAGACAAATCCCTAATTTTGCGGAAACTGGTGAACCTGGTACTGAAAAAACAATTATATTAGAGCTGAAAATGATTGCAGACGTTGGACTAGTTGGTTATCCTAATGTAGGAAAATCTACTCTTTTATCCAGAATGACTCTTGCAAGACCAAAAGTTGCTAATTATCATTTTACAACACTAGAACCAAGTCTTGGTGTTGTAAAGCTTAAAAATGGGGCAAGTTTTGTCATGGCAGACATTCCAGGGCTTATTGAAGGAGCAAGTGAAGGAGTGGGACTTGGTCTGAAATTTTTAAGACATATTGAAAGAACAAGATTATTACTTCATGTGATTGACGTTGCTGGAACGGAGGGAAGAGACCCTGTAGAAGATTTTCAAAAAATTAACGAGGAATTAAAAAAATATAGTGACAAAGTTTCTAATAAAATGCAGGTAATAGCTGCCAATAAGGCAGATGTTTTACAAAATGATGAGAATTATCATAAATTAGAGGAGCTAGCTCATAAAAGTGGGTATGAAATATTTAAAATCTCTGCAGTAACTGGCGAAGGACTTGATGAGTTATTTGAAAGAGTGGCTGAATTATTGACTAAGATTCCAAAAGAGGAACTAGAGATAATAGAAGATGTCACACATTACACTTTAGATGAGGAACCATCTTGGAGTGTGAGAAAAGAAGGAAAAATTTTCATAGTAGAAGGAAAAGAGATAGAAAATGTCATGAGAAGGGTAAACTTTTCGGATTATGAGTCTTTAGGCTATTTTCATACAACACTCAGAAAAATGGGCGTGGATGCAGCACTTAGAAGGAATGGTATCAAGGAAGGTGATATCGTAAGGATTTTTGACTGGGAATTTGAATATGAGGAGTAAGGAAGTTTTAATGATGGATAAAGAAAATAGAATAAAAATGCAAATGAAAAATAGTAATAATTACAGCGGACAAGGAATAATATTTGTAAAAATAGGAGGTGTAATATGCTATCAACCACATTTGCATCATACGCTTTAATGGCCGTATTTGGATTAGTTGCACTTACAAAGATTATTGCTGATAGAAGGCTTGCTTTTGTAACAATTCTTTTAAACTTAATGTTTGGAGGGGCATTGTATGTTATTTTAAACATTTGCAATATAAGTTTGCCTTTTAATGCAATTTCAGCATCATGTATTACGCTTTTAGGAGCACCTGGTGTGATATTGCTTTTAATATTAAGGTTTATATTTGGAACATTTTAAACTAAAAAAAATAAGTTAGGGACGGAGGAAATGCATTTTCCTCCGTCCCTAATTTGTTTCCTTTTTCTTTTGAAAAGAGTTATTTTTTAAAATTTACTTTTTTAAGTGCTTTCTTTGTGTTAATATATTACAATAGATTGTATATCAAATAGCAATTACATGAAAAAGGAGATTTAAAGAGATTTTATGAAAAAAAATATAATAAAAAACTTTATTTTTATGTTTTGTGCAATATTTCTGGCTAAAATTTTAGGGCTTGTTCGAAGTATGATTTTTGCAAATCTTTACGGAACCGGGGCAGCTGCCCAAGCTTTTCAAACTGCCTCTAAAATTCCGTTACAATTGCTAGATATGAGCTTAGGGGCTGCTATCTCATCAGCATTTATTCCAATCTTTAATGAGTTTTTACAAAAGAAACGGAAAAAAGGAAGCTATACAGTTTGCTAATAATTTTTTAAATATCATCATTCTTATTTCTTTCACATTAACCGTTTTAGGAATGGTATTTGCTAGTGGAGTAATAAAGCTAATTGCTCCAAATTTAGATGCATCTACAGCAATTCTTACTACTCAATTAATCAGAATTCTATTTCCAATCATGTTATTTACTGCTGTTGCGTATGTGTTTGTTGGCTTTTTGCAATCACTTGAGGAATTTAAGATTCCAGCAATTATTAGTGTAGTGGCAAATGGAATATTGATTCTATATTTAATCATATTTAATGATAAATTTGGAATACAAGGTGTTGCGATTGCTATGCTTGTTGGTTGGGGAACCCAGATTCTAGTGCAATTGCCAACTGTCATAAAGAAAGGCTTTCAGTATCATTTTACACTTAATTTCAAAGAGGAAGGAATGCTTAAGGTAGTAAAACTGGCACTACCGATTCTTATCAGTACTTGGGTTCAACCAATTAATAATATTGTCAACAGAAGATTGGCCTCCGGGTTAGAAGAAGGGCAAGCAATGTCTGCCTTGGATTATTCATATGATCTATATTTGATCATTGTGGGTGTTTTTTCTTATACTCTTTCTAATATTATCTTTCCGGAATTGTCTAAATTAACGGCTGATAATAATAAGGAAAGTTTGAAGGAACTTTTGAATCGATCCATCAAGATATCCACTTTATTTATCATACCAATGTCTGTTGGAATTGCCTTACTTAGCAATGAAATTGTCAAAGTGATATATGAAAGAGGAGAATTTACAGAGCACTCAACGATTTTAACTGGTGGTGCATTATTTTTCTATGCTTTTGGTATGATTGGTTATGGATTGATGGAAATATTAAATAAGGCGTTTTATGCGATGCAGGATTCCAAGACACCAATGTATTTGAGTGGTTTTTCTATCATTTTAAATGTGATATTAAGTGTAGTATTAGTAAAAGTGATGGGATATACGGGCTTACCACTTGCAGCGTCTATCACATCAATCACTACCGCAGGAGTCATGCTTTATATTGTGAATCGTAAGAATCCTGGTGTATTAGAAAAGAAGGTTTTTGTGGAGCTTGCAAAAATTATTGTATCAGCTGTAGTAATGGGAATTGTGGTTTTATTAGTAAAACGAATTTTTACTGGCTCCACACTAATGAGCTTGCTTGTTTCTATTATGTTTGGTATCGTGGCATATTTTTTATGTGTATTTTTGCTAAAATCAGAGACGGTACAAATGGGAATACAGATTTTCAAGGATAGGAAATTGAAGAAAGCAAATAAAGTCAAATAAGGCTTGTAGAATGGATAAGATA
The DNA here is from genome assembly GCA_017469565.1 of Clostridia bacterium. Classification (GTDB taxonomy): domain Bacteria; phylum Bacillota; class Clostridia; order TANB77; family UBA1234; genus UBA1234. The sequence continues at coordinate 28,231 of JAFUGC010000028.1, forward strand.
TGTATATAATATGTCATGAAATAGAAAATGCTTTTTAAGAGAGCATTTATGGATAAAAGGTTAGGAAGAGTATAAAAATATGGAGAAAATATGGAAAGAAAGTATTGTTTATAAAATAATTGCTTGTATCTCTCATTGGATTGAACAAGCTTTTTCGAACAGTTTTTTAATAGGCTTGTTTGTGAAAGAAGGTAATCAAGAAGAAATTGACAAAAGCACTTTATTTTCAAGGCTAATTGGTGGACTCATTAAGATGATACAAAAAATAGCACATAAGATCAAATTAGACGTCTTATTTGAAAATAGCATATTTGCTAAGCCAATCATCTGGCTTACAATCAGTATGTTTTTGATTCCGTTTGTGCCTACCATGATAGCACTTGCGCTGATTGCTGCAAGTGGTCTTTCACTTGTGTTAAAAATTGCTATTACACCGGAATTTCACTTAAAGTATTTTAGGACAAATGCATGGGTATTATTATTTATTCTTGTTGTATGTATTTCTGCAGTAACCTCTATTTCCCTAGAGGAAAGCAGAAATATTGCACTCTTAATGTCTGCATTTATTCTTTCGTATTTTTTAATCATTAATACGGTGGAAAGCCCTAAACAGCTCAAATTCTTGCTTTATGTGTTTATTATTGCATCGGTAATTACAGCTTTTATAGGTATCTATCAGTATATTTTTGGAGATGTTTATTCTCAGGCGTGGTTAGATGCGGACATGTTTGAAGATATTAAAATGCGTGTGTATTCCACATTTGAAAATCCAAATGTATATGGAGAATACTTGCTACTCGCTATTCCAATCATTTTTTCTCTTTTTTGGTCAGAAAAAGGATTGCTAAAGAAATTGATTTTATTTGCTATGTTTGCGGTAACGATGCTTGCACTTGTGCTTACATTTTCAAGAGGGTGCTGGCTTGGAATTATCCTTGCACTTGGACTTCTTCTGATTATGATTGATAGAAGATTTTTATGGCTTGGTGTTTTAGGACTATTCGTATTACCATTTGTTTTGCCAGAAACAATTATGAATCGATTTTTAAGTATTGGAAATTTAGAAGATTCTTCTACTTCTTACAGGGTTTATATTTGGCTTGGCACCATTGCCATGTTGAAAGACTATTGGTTTTCTGGAATTGGTCTTGGAATTACAAGCTTTAACAGTATTTATCCAATCTATTCTTATAATAATATTTCGGCTCCGCATTCACACAATTTGTATTTGCAACTGATTGTAGAATATGGAATTGTTGGGCTTATCATATTTTTAGGAATGATATATCACTTTTATAAAGAAACAACGATTAGCTTACTAAAGGAGAAAAATATCATCACTGCTGGAATCATGAGTGGTGTGGCTGGTTTCTTACTTCAAAGTTTGTTTGATAATACTTGGTATAACTATAGGGTAGTATTGATATTCTGGATGATCATTGCATTAGGTCTTACTTCCAGTAAGCATATAAAGAATGAGATTTCAGAGGAAAATAATGATACTGGTATAGCTTGATTTTGTATAAGCATGAGAGCTATATGTTGAAAGGAAAATAGTATGATAAAAGTTTTAAATGTGATCAGTGATACCAATATTGGCGGTGCTGGAAAATGCATTATTAATTTTTGCAGGAATTATGACAAGAAAAAATTTGAAATCGTAGTGGTGCTACCAAAAGGAAGTAAATTAATAGAGGAGCTAAAACCTACAAAAGTAAAGTTGATTGAAATTGATGGACTAAAAGATAAATCGTGGGATTTTGCATCGCTTTTCAAACTGGTTAAGGTCATCAAAACGGAAAAACCAGATATTGTTCACACACATGCTAGTAGCACGGCAAGGCTTGCTGCAAGGATTGCTGGAGGTGCAAAGGTGGTATTTACAAGGCATTCAGTATTTCCTGTCAGCGAAAAAATAAAAAAGGGTATAGGCAGATTTGTCTATAAAACATCTAATGAATTTTTGGCGGATAGAATGATTGCAGTAGCTGATGCTGCAAAAGAAAATTTAACAGATGGTGGTATTGAACCTGAAATGGTAGATGTTATTCTCAATGGAGTAGAAAAAATTAAAGAAACCTCAGATTCTGAAAGACAAAAACTAAAAAGTCAACTTGGCATTAAAAAAGATGAATATGTGATAGGAATTCTTGCAAGGCTGGAAGAGGTAAAAGGACATGAAACATTTATTGAGGCTGCCAATATCTTGATTAATGAAAAGAAGATGAATGCTAAATTCTTAATCCTTGGAACAGGTACAGAAGAAGAAAGGCTAAAAGAAAAAGTGAAAGAAATGCAACTAGGTGATAAAATTATTTTCACTGGTTTCATCAAGAATGTTCAAGATTACATTAATATCTTTGATATTCAGGTTAACTGTTCGTTTGGAACGGAGGCAACAAGTTTGGCACTTTTGGAAGGAATGAGTATTGGAGTGCCTGCAGTGGTGACAGATTTTGGTGGAAATCCTGGAGTCATCAAAGAGGGCGAAAATGGTTATATTGTTCCTATTAAATCACCAAATGATACAGCAAATGCAATCGAAAAGATTTTGACAAATAAGGATATATGGGAACAGATGAAAAAACGTTCCAGAGAAATATTTGAAGAAAAATTTACGGTACAAGTTTATACTAAAAATATTGAAAAATTTTATGAAAAATTGAAGGGGGAACCTAAAATTAAAAGGATAAATTGGTTAGATATTATTATCATACTTGTGTTGCTAATAGTTGCTATTGCAGGATATTCCTATTTAAAGAGGGATAATGTAGATATATCACCTAATACAGAAAAGGTTGTATATCAAATTAGAACGAATGAATGTTTAGCAAATGTATATGATTATATAGAAGAGGGTAGTGTACTTCGTGATAGTATTAAGAACTATAATATTGGTACAATTGTTGCAAAAGATTATGAAAAATCAAAGAGGTACAGTGTTAGTCAAGATACAAGAGAAATTGTTGAGACAGAACTTGAGGATAAAATTGATATTATCCTCACGGTAGAAGCAAATGCAACTGTTACAGATAAAAAGATTTCTGTAGGAGAATATCCATTAAAAGTAGGAAATGAAGCATATATTAAAGGAAAAGGTTATGCTGCGGGTGGATATATTATTTCAATCGAAAGATAGGTGAGAGTATGTTTAAGAATGGAAAGTTGTTTAATAAAATCAATATTGTGGATTTATGTGTTATTTTGGTCATTGTATTACTAATTGTTGGTGCAACAATCAAATTTGGAAAGTTTCATTCAAAAACAGAAGAAACAGCTCAAACCAACATTGAATATCAATTTACAGTAAATAATATCAGGGATTACACTATAGATGCCTTTCAGGTAGGGGATACGGTTTATGATAGCCAAAGCGGTGTTGATATTGGAAAAGTGACAAATGTGGAAAAGACGGAAGCGGTAACTTATGAAGGAACAAGCACCGGAGAGGTTGTTAGGGTAACAAATCCATATCGTTATGATATGGTGTTAACCATTGAAGCACCAGTAACAGTTGAATCAGATGCATATTACATCAATAATTCAATTGAATTAAAGGTGAATAGTGCAAAAACGATTGAAACGAAATATGTAAAGACTTCTGGAATGGTAAGCGATATTCTAGAAGATTAGTGGTGAAAATATAGACTAAGTTATTGGTATGGGGGCTGAACATGAATATACTTTTGGTTACTATGGAAATGAATATTGGTGGTGCCGAAACTCATGTATTGGAACTTGCGCTTTCTTTAAAGGCGCATGGAAATAATGTGTATGTAGTATCTAGTGGTGGTACACTTACGTTAGAATTAGAAAAAAATGGGGTAAAACATATTTATGCACCCTTAAAGGATAAGAAACCATCGCATATGATAGAATCTATTAGGACAATCAGAAAATTGGTAGAGGAATATCAAATAGATGTTGTGCATGCACATGCCAGAATTCCGGGATTTATTTGTGGAATTGTTTGCCGACAAACACATACACATTTTGTGACAACCATTCATGGAATATACAGAGTCAACTTTTTACTAAAACTTTTGACCAACTGGGGAGAAAAAACACTTGCCGTCAGTAAAGACATCAAAGAATATGCCATAAGAGAATATCATCTAAAACCTGAAAATGTTTTTTTGACCATAAATGGAATTAATACGGAAAAATTTCGAAAAAAAGATGCTGTTGTGGAAGATGTCAGATTTAATCCGTCTAAGTTTAAAATCATGCATGTTAGCAGACTAGACAAGGAATCAGCAGAGGTTGCAGAGGCTTTAATGGATATTGTGGATGATTTAAATGACCAGATTCCAGAAGGAGTTCAGTTGATTATTGTTGGCTCAGGAAATCATTATGAGGAGTTAATCAAAAAATCAGTTGGTAAGGGAAATATTATACTTACGGGTGCTAGAACAGATGTGGATTTATTATTGAATCATGCAGATATGTTTGTGGGAGTAAGCAGAGCTGCATTGGAGGCTATGGCCTCTGAACTTCCTGTGATTTTAGCTGGAAATAGTTCTTATGGTCAGGGTTATCAAGGAATTTTTGAAAAAGATATGTTAGAATTATCGCAAAATACGAATTTTACATGTAGAGATTTAGAAAAACTATCCTTAGAGAAACTAAAACAGGACATTATCAAATTGAGGCAAGAAAAGACAGAAGAAATGGGAAAATATAATAGGAAGATTGTGGAAGAGAGCTATTCGATTGAGAAAATGACACAAGACGCGTTAGGAATTTATGAGGGGTAAGAAAGGATAGGTAAGGGACGGAGGAAAATGTGTATCTTCCGTCCCTTATCTCTATTTCCCTAGTATCTGCAAAAAATTCGCTAAAAATGTTGACAATTGATAGATACCGTGGTAAAATTAGCTAGCAAACCGCAGAAGGTTCTTTTTTTTTGGAAGAATATGCAGTAGAAAAGGGGTAGAGTGTGATGAGAGATAAGATTACATTAGCATGCACTGAATGTAAGCAAAGAAATTATGATACAAAAAAGAATAAAAAGAATGATCCTGACAGAATTGAAATGAAAAAATATTGTAAATTCTGCAAAAAACATACAGAGCACAAAGAAACAAAGTAAAATTTAAATTAGTATAAAGGTGTGAAGAGTATGCAAAATGATGAAAACAAGGTAAAAAAGAGCTTCTTTCAAGGGATGAAATCGGAACTTAAAAAGGTAGTATGGCCTTCTGCTAGACAAACTGCCAAGAATACATTAGTTACCATTGTATTTGTTCTATTAATTTCAATTATCTTGATTGTATGCAATTTAGTATTTGATTTCATAAGTACAAAATATTATGATTTAATATTAGGAAGAACCAGCGATGATTCAAGCAATAATCAGTTAGTTAGTGAAGAAGTAATTAGCGGAGAAGTGATTGATGAGAGTGGAGAGTCTGCTTTATCTGAGGAAGAGTCAGAAGTAGAATCTATAGAAACTACTGTAGATACTGGTGAACCAGAGGAAGTTGAATCTTCAAGTGAAATTGAATAATTGATGAAGGAGGAATAGTATGCCTCAAGATGAAACAAATAATACAGGTGTAGCACAGTGGTATGTTGTTCATACATATTCTGGTTATGAAAATAAAGTAAAAGATACTTTAGAAAAGGCCGTAGAAAATAGAAACATGCAAGATCTTGTACAAGAAGTAATAGTTCCTCTAGAAGAACAAATTGAAATAAAGGATGACAAGAGGAAAACCACTTTAAAGAAAGTTTTCCCTGGTTATGTCCTAATAAAAATGATTTTAACAGAGGAATCTTGGCATATTGTAAGAAATGTCAGAGGCGTTACGGGCTTTGTTGGAGCAGGAGGAAAGCCGGTTCCACTTACCAATGAAGAAATCAGAAATATGGGATTTGAAAAAGTTCCTGTGAACATTGACTATGAAGTGGGAGATACCGTTCAGGTAATGGCTGGTCCGCTTGAAAGCTTTGTAGGAATCGTTCAAGAAATTAATATGAAAAAAGAGAAAGTAAGAGTTTTAGTTTCTATGTTTGGAAGAGAAACTCCCGTAGAACTAGAATTTTCACAAATACAAAAAGTGTAATTAGGAGGTGTAAGAGATGGCAGAAAAGAAAGTGACAAATGTTATTAAATTGCAAATACCAGCTGGTAAAGCAACTCCAGCACCACCAGTAGGACCTGCACTTGGTTCAAGTGGTGTTAATATTATGCAATTCGTAAAAGAGTTTAATGATAGAACTGCAGATCAACCAGGAATGACAATCCCAGTAGTAATCACAGTATATCAAGATAAATCTTTTACATTTATCACAAAGGTTCCACCAGTTGCTGACTTATTAATGAAAGCTGCAAAAATCGAAAAAGGTTCTGCAAAACCAAATAGAGATAAAGTAGCAAAAATTTCACTTGCAACAGCTGAAGAAATTGCAAAACAAAAAATGCAAGATTTAAATGCTGCAAGCGTTGAAGCCGCAGTAAAAATGGTAAAAGGTACAGCAAGAAGTATGGGAATCGTTGTAGAAGAGTAAAAAAATTTTTGTGGGAGAGATGAGAAATCTCGTTTGTACCAAAGGAGGAAACAATGAAAAGAGGAAAGAGATATCAAGAAAGCTTAAAGCTTATTGAAAAAGGTGTATCTTATGATGCAAAGGCTGCATTCGAACTAATCGAAAAAATGCCAAAGGCAAAATTTGATGAGACAATTGAAGCTCACTTCAAACTAGGTGTTGATTCTAAACATGCAGATCAACAAGTTAGAGGCGTTATCGTATTACCACATGGAACAGGTAAAACACAAAGAGTTTTAGTGTTTGCAAAAGGTGATAAGGCTAAAGAGGCTGAAGAGGCAGGAGCAGATTTTGTTGGAGCAGAAGATTTAGTGCCAAGAATTGAAAAAGAAAACTGGTTTGACTATGATGTTATCGTTGCCACACCAGATATGATGGGTATCATTGGTAGACTTGGTAAAGTATTAGGACCAAAAGGATTAATGCCAAACCCTAAATCAGGTACAGTTACTATGGATGTAGCAAAAGCAGTAAAAGATATTAAATCAGGTAAAATTGAGTATAGACTAGATAAGAATAACATCATCCATTGTCCAATTGGAAAGTTATCTTTCGGAGCAGAAAAATTAGCTGAAAACTATGCAGCATTATATGATGCAGTATTAAAAGCTAAACCAGCTGCTGCAAAAGGACAATACATGAGAGGAATTTCTGTTTCTAGTACAATGGGACCTGGCGTTAGCGTAAAAGCTTAGTTTCATATAGAACCGTAGACAGTAGGTTGTATTAATGTTACGTAAAGATTCCTACCGAGGTAGATAAATGTTCGGATTACAAGACATTTCTGCTTCGGTGGAAGTGTCTTTCTTATTTATGAAAAAAGGAGGTGTTTGTGAATGCCAAACGCAAAAGTATTAGCTAAAAAACAAGAAGATGCAAAGAATTTAAAAGAAAAATTTGATAAGTCAAAATTAGTTATTTTAGCTGATTACAGAGGAATTAATGTTGAAGACATCACAAAAATGAGAGCTGAACTTAGAAAAACAGATTGTGAGTATATCGTTGCGAAGAACTCAACATTAAGATTTGCAGTAAAGGATTCTGATATTGAGGGAATTTCTGAATATCTTGAAGGTCCAACAGCTGTTACATTTAGCTATGATGATTATGTAGCTCCAGCAAAAGTTTTATACGATTATGCTGAAAAATCAGATTTCTATAAAATTAAAGCTGGAATCATGGATGGAAAAGTAATTTCTGCAGATGAAATCATCAAACTTGCAAAATTACCATCAAAAGAAATGTTACTTACTCAACTTGCTACCGTATTGCTTGCTAATATTAGAAACTTAGCAGTAGTACTTGACCAAGCGAGAGAAAAACAAGAAGAAAATGCGTAAAACGCATGAAATTTTAAATGATTAAAAATTAAAAGTAAAAAGGAGATTTATATTATGGAAAAGATTGAAAATTTAATAGCTGAAATCGAAAAACTTACCGTTTTAGAATTAGCTGATTTAGTAAAAGCAATTGAGGACAAATTTGGAGTATCTGCAGCAGCTGCAGCAGTAGTAGCAGCACCAGCAGCAGGTGGAGCTGCAGCAGCAGAAGAAAAATCAGACTTTAATGTTGTATTAAAAGAAGCTGGATCAAACAAAATTGCTGTTATCAAAGTAGTTAGAGAAGCTACAGGTTTAGGATTAAAAGAAGCTAAAGAATTAGTTGATGGAGCTCCTAAGACAGTTAAAGAAGCTGCACCAAAAGCTGATGCAGAAGCTTTAAAAGCAAAATTAGAAGAAGCTGGAGCAACAGTTGAGCTTGCTTAAGTTCAGATTGACACATATTGGTAATTTGAGTTACTCATATAGTAGCTTAAAAAGCTGATGAAAATTTAATTTGTAGATATCAAAAAAGACTAGGAAGTCTCTTAAAACTTTCCTAGTCTTTTTTCTATAGTATATCTATAAATTACCTAAAATTCATTGACACATACTCATAAAAAATATAAAATTTAAGTGTAGCTAAAAAACGGGCTGCTAAATTGCTCAGCCCGTTTTTTGCCTGATATTTCAATGGTTCGGAGGGATATGCAAAATGAGTAATGCTTTTATGCCAGTGGGGGATTATGATAAAAATTTGGAATCGTCTGAAGCACTTTCTATATATGAAGGCTCAAGATTTGTTAGATTTATAAAAGATACCTTAGCAGGGTTTAAATATGGAACAAAAAATAACCCAAAGGTGAAGGGAAATACGGTGAGCTATATTGACCAGATGGGTAGGCTTATCACGCAAGAAAAAACGGTAGTGGATGGAGAAAATCGTACTAAAATAGAAAAAATTGTGAGGAAAATTAGCACTAGTGCTAAAACAGAAGCCTTTAATTCTATTGAGGTGATAGAGAAGAAAAGAAATGATAAAAATGAGCTTTATGAACAAGTGAGAAACTTTTATCCAAGTATTGAAGATTATGAAGAGAGAGCTTATGAACCTAAAATAAGGGAAATCACCTATTATAAGAATAATGAAACATATTTAAGAAAGACTATAGAGCGTTTGATTTCTGAGGATGAAATGCGTAAAAGGTTTGAGATTGGAGCCATTAAATTAAATCCGCTTGCACCAGATAGTGTTAAAAAAGAAATTATTAAGAGTAAGATTATTTACACAGTGGACAAGCAAAAAAGGGAAAATCAAATGGATGAAAAGCTAAAACCTTTCGGAACGCATTTACAGATTAATGAAACAGAAAAAACATATATTACACTTCCTGATTTGAATCCGGAGATAGATGAGCTAAAGGAGTATGTTGGTCCAAAGGAATTTGAGAAAGATGTTATTCTTTATGCTTCCAATGAGCCAAAAGCAAGAATTGAGGAAATGGATAATATCACATTTTCTGTTGGAAAGATTCATCATATTAGCACCTCTATTGCTAATTATCCTGATAGTGAAGGAAATTATGGAGGAGAAGGTAGAGGCACTTATGCGGTTTATGATGATAAGATTTTGCATGCAACAGGAAATAAATCACTTTCTCTAGTGAGAAATAAAGATGGTAAGATTGAAGTTTCTACCAATAGTAAAAAAGATATTATTGCTAGTGCGGAACTTAGAGGAACCAAGATTGCCATGGATATTAATATCAAAGATAAAAATAAGGCTAGGGAGTTTGTGACAGAGGTTGCAGACACATATAAAGAAAAATGGGGCATTACAAAGGGAACCACAATTGAGTATACGTTATGTGGCAATGAGGAGAATCAGTATAAGGTGAAATATCAGGATTTGAAGAAACCCACTGCCCCTAAGAATGAGGCCAAAAATGAAAAGGTAACTGTGAAAAGTAAAAAATAAAAATTGAATGAAGGGTATCCAAGAAATCTCCTATATTTCTTGGATACTTTTTTGTTGCAAAAAAAGCTTGTAAATGATAAAATTTTTGTGTTAGGGGTAGAAAAGGAGTGAAGGTTTGCATGGAAGGCTTAGAAGGCTTGACACCAATGATGAAACAATATATGGATACCAAAAATGATTATCAAGATTGTATCCTTTTATATAGGTTAGGGGATTTTTATGAGATGTTTTTTGATGATGCTATTACGGCATCGAAAGAACTTGAAATAACGCTTACGGGAAAAGACTGTGGGCTTAAGGAAAGAGCGCCTATGTGCGGTGTGCCACATCATAGCGTGCAGAGTTATATTGCTAAGCTTGTTGCTGGTGGGCATAAGGTTGCTATTTGTGAGCAAATGGAGGATCCTGCTACGGCAAAGGGAATTGTCAAAAGAGATGTCATAAGAGTGATCACACCAGGAACAGTCATTGAGTCAAATATTTTAGAGGAAAAGAAGAATAATTATATTGCTGCTATCTTTAAAATTGGTACTTATTACGGTCTTGCTTATTCTGATGTTTCTACCGGTGAATTTTGTACCACGGAAATTACGGAAGGCAATAACTTTAATAAACTTTTGAATGAATTAGTAAGATTTTCACCGGCGGAAATTGTGGCAAACAGTGAATTATATGCATCAGTGAGTGAGATGAAAGAAATTTCGGAAAAGATGAATACTTATATCACCTTGGGAAATACAGAGGAAGAGGAAATAGAAGTATCTGGCTTTGAAAATTTAGAAAAATTACCTTATGCAAAAGAAGCTACCAAGCTGTTATTTGGTTATATCAAAGAAACGCAAAAAGTAGATATGAAGCATATTTCTAAGATTGAGTATTATAACGTTACTCAATATATGGCGCTTGATGCGATTGCAAGGAGAAATTTGGAACTTACAGAAACAATTAGGGATAGAAACAAAAGAGGCAGTCTTTTGTGGGTCCTTGATAAAACTTCTACTTCTATGGGCGGCAGGCTTTTGAGACGCTGGATTGAAAAGCCACTCATGGATACGGAAGAAATAGGGAGAAGGCTTGATGGCGTTGAGGAGTTAAAAAACTCTAGTATGAAGCGTGGAGAGCTAATAGAAGTGCTAAAGAAAGTTTATGATATTGAAAGACTTACGGGAAAGGTAGCCTACGGTACTGTTAATGCAAAAGATTTAGTATCTCTTAAGAATTCTTTATTAATGCTTCCATCGCTAAAAGACTTATTGCAAGATACTAAATCATCCGTGTTAAAGGAACTTTATCTTGGACTAGATACATTAGAAGATGTGGCAACATTGATTGATAATGCCATTGTGGATGATCCACCAGTGAGTGTTAAAGAAGGTGGCATTATTAAACCTTCTTTTGATGAAGAAGTAAAAAAATTAAGAACTGCTTCTACAGAAGGAAAGAACTGGGTAGTTGCTTTAGAGGCAAAGGAAAAAGAGCTTACGGGGATTAAGAACTTAAAAGTTGGTTTTAATAAGGTGTTTGGTTATTATATTGAGGTATCAAAATCTAATGTTGGCATGGTGCCTGATAGATATACGAGAAAGCAAACACTAACTACAGGGGAAAGGTATATTACGCAAGAACTAAAAGATATTGAAAGTACTATCCTGGGTGCAGAGGATAAAGTGATTAATCTAGAATATGAGATTTTTGTCAAGGTGAGAGAGTCTATTGAAAAACAAATAAAAAGGCTTCAACAGAGCAGTTTTGCGGTTTCTAATATAGATGTACTTTGTTCCCTTGCAGAAGTTGCGGATAAGTATGATTACAAAAGACCTATCGTTGATGAATCAGATGATATCATCATTCAAGATGGAAGACACCCTGTGGTGGAAAGATTAATTCCAATGGGGAGTTTTGTACCAAATGATACCGTGTTAAATGAAACAGAGGATAGGATTAATATTATTACTGGTCCTAATATGGCAGGAAAATCCACCTATATGCGTCAGGTTGCCTTAATTACTTTAATGGCACAAATTGGCTCTTTTGTTCCGGCAGAGAGTGCTAAAATTGGTATTGTAGATAGAATTTTCACAAGAGTAGGAGCTTCAGACGATTTGGCATCGGGACAGTCCACTTTTATGGTGGAGATGAATGAGGTGGCAAACATCATATCAAATGCCACAAAGAGGAGTTTATTAATCTTAGATGAGATTGGTAGAGGAACTTCTACCTTTGATGGATTATCTATTGCATGGGCAGTAGTGGAACATATTGCGGATACTAATAAGATTGGTGCTAGAACGCTTTTTGCTACACATTATCATGAACTAACAGAACTAGAAGATAAAATTGAAGGTGTGAAAAATTATTGCATCGCTGTGAAAGAAAAAGGAGAAGATGTCATCTTCTTGAGAAGAATCATCCGTGGTGGTGCAGATGAGAGCTATGGGGTACATGTTGCCAAACTTGCTGGAATACCAAATAATGTTACCACAAGGGCAAACCAAATTTTAAAAACATTGAAAGAAAATAATTTCATTCATAAAAGTGAAAAAGAAAATAAAAAGGCTTATGCGATGCAGAGCCAATATGACTTATTTAATTATAAGCTTGGAGAAATTGCCTCAGAGATTGATAAAATTAATGTCAATGAGCTTACGCCAATTGAGGCACTAAACACGCTAGTGAGATTAAAGACGAAACTTTAATTTGAAAGAATTCGTTAAGCGGAATCTGTCAAGAAGAAACCGTCAAGAAGGGACAACCATTTTTGACGGATTAAGGATAAGGATAAAACGAAAGAGGAGGGAGTAATTTGGGAAGTATCGTACTATTAGATGAATTAACAATTAATCAGATTGCTGCAGGTGAGGTAATTGAGAGACCTGCAAATGTAGTGAAGGAGCTTGTTGAAAATTCACTAGATGCTGGAGCGACCTCGGTGACAGTTGAAATTGAAAATGGTGGTATTACTTTAATTAGGATTACAGATAACGGTAAGGGAATTGCTCCTGATGATGTGGAGCTTGCATTTGAAAGGCATGCTACAAGTAAAATAAGAAGAGCGGAAGATTTGATAAAGGTTTCTACCATGGGCTTTAGAGGTGAGGCTTTAGCTAGTATTGCGGCTATTGCAAAAGTGGAACTTGTAACGAGAACCAAAGATTCAGAAATGGGAACCAAAATTGTGGTAGAAGGTGGAGATATTCTTTCTAAAGAAGAATGTGGTGCGCCTTTTGGAACCACTATTACTATTAGAGAATTGTTCTTTAATACTCCTGTTAGATATAAATTCTTGAAGAAGGATTTTACAGAGGGTGGTTATATTGAAACGGCAGTAGAGAGGATTGCACTGATTAATCCTGATGTTGCCTTTAAACTAATTAATAATAGAAAAGAAGTTATACGCACAAGCGGAAGCGCTAGTATGACAGATGTTGTTTATAATGTCTTTGGAAAAGATATTGCACAAAATATTGTAGATGTGAATTTTGAATTTGAAAATATTAAGGTGACAGGAGTTGTTGGAAAGCCTGAGATTGCTCGCTCTAATAGATCAAATCAATTATTCTATGTAAATGGAAGATTTATTAAGGATAAGACTTTATCTGCTGCAACAGAAGAGGCATATAGGACTTTAATTCCTCATGGAAAATTTGGTTTTTGTGTTTTAAACATACAGCTTCCTGCAGAACTTGTGGATGTGAACGTACATCCTGCAAAATTGGAAGTCAGGTTTTCGGAAGAAGGGAAAGTTTTTAAGGCGGTGCATTATGCCATCAAGAATACGCTTTTAGGGGCGGATTTAATTAGAGAAGATAAAAGAATTGATGGCACGCCAAATGAACCAGTAAAAGAAAATACCACAAAGTTTGATACAAGTGCTGTTGCAGGTAGTGCTTTCTCAATGGGAGAGGCTTTATATAATCCTGAAGGAAAGAAATCAGTTCATGATTACAAAACAAGTATCACTTCAGATACAAATGTGATTCCATTAGAAGATTTGAAAAAAGAGAAGAGATCTTTATTCAATTTATTTAAAGGAAAAGCTGAGACGGAAGTAGATGAGGAGACCTCACTAGAGAAAGAATATGTTATCGAAGTGGAAGAGACGAATTCTGATAACAATTCGATTATTCAAAAAATGGAGGAAGAGGAGAATAAATCTGTTCAGAAACGCTTTGCGGATGCTGTTGAGATTGAGGATCCGAATATCTTAGAAAATTTAAAAGTAGAGAATATTACGTCTTCGGATAAGGGGGACGTAGAGGGGAATGAAACGCAAGAAATAAAAAGTTTCTATGAGCAAGATTTTAATGAGAAGGCACCAATTCCAGAATATGAAATACTGGGTGTTGCTTTTAATACATACATCTTTATTCAATTAGATGATGATGTATATATCTTAGACCAACATGCGGCTCACGAGAGAGTTTTATTTGAAAAGATAAGGGAAAATTTTTACCGCGCGGGCGGAAAAGAAACGCAGATGCTATTATTACCAGATATTTTGGAAGTTTCCAAAAAAGATATGCACATGATTAAAAATCATTTAGACTTGTTTGAACAAGCGGGTTTTGCTATTGAGGAGTTTGGTGAAAATACCATCAAAATTAATGGCGTTCCTGCCATCTGCTTTGAGATGAATACGAAAGATTTATTCATGGATATTTTGGATGGAATCGATATTACTAATAGAACCAATGCACATGATATCGAGCAAAAGTTTATTGCTACTGTTGCTTGTAAGGCTGCAGTGAAAGCAAATATGAAACTTGATATCAAAGAAATAAGAGGACTATTGGATCAGTTAATGCTAATAGAAAATCCTTTTACTTGTCCACACGGAAGACCAACAGCGATAAGAATTTCTAAGACAGAAATTGAAAAGAAATTTGAGAGGAGATAAAAAATTTTAGTGAAACCAAAAGTAATTGTGATTGTGGGTCCAACAGCTTCTGGGAAAACCTCTGCATCGATTAAACTGGCAAAATTAATAGATGGAGAGATCATTTCTGCGGATTCTATGCAAATATATCAACACATGGATATTGGTACTGCAAAGCCCACATTAGATGAAATGAATGGAATTAAACATTATTTAATTAGTGTTATTTCTCCGGAAGAAAACTTCAATGTGACACTGTACAAAAAAGAGGCTGAGAATGCAATGAAAGACATTTTCGCAAAAGGAAAAATTCCTATTATTGTTGGCGGAACGGGTTTGTATGTCAGTACTTTAATCAATGGGATTGAGTTTTCTGAAGTTGAGGAGGATAAAGAATATAGAGCCGAAATGGAAAGGCTTGCTGAGGAAAAGGGAAATGATTATTTGCATGAAATGTTAGCAAAGGTAGATAAAGCGGCTGCCGAGAATATTAATGCTAATAATGTAAGAAGAGTCATCAGGGCGCTTGAAATATATAGATTAACTGGAAAAACAAAAACGCAGTTAGATGAAGAATCAAGAAAAGAATTGGCGTATGATTATATGGTTTATGGCATAGAAACGCCTAGAGAAGAGTTATATGAAAGAATCAATGTAAGGGTAGATAAAATGCTGGAAGATGGATTGGTTCAAGAAGTGAAAACGTTAAACTCGAAATATAAAATGTCAAAGACTGCCCTTCAAGGTTTGGGGTATAAGGAAGTAATAGAATACTTAGAGGGACAAATATCGTATGATGAAATGGTTTCAAAAATAAAGCAGGAAAGCAGAAGATATGCTAAAAGGCAGCTTACATGGTTTAGAAGGGAAAAGCAAATAAAATGGTGCAGGCTAGATGCTATTGTCAGTACAATTGTTAACGATTTATCATAGGTTGATTGTCATGATTTTATAGAGTTATAGCGATACAATTGGCAAAAAATAAAAGCTTTTGGGGGTGAATTATGGCGGCAGAGCAAAAGAAAAAAGTGATTCAAAACATTGCGCTTGTGATTATATCGATTGTAATTATCATAATTATCTATTTTATTGTTTCTATCGTCCGCCTATTCCAAAAACCTGTAGATACAGTAATGGTAAAAAAAGGTGAGCTTATTAATTATGAAGAGGTAACAGGTTATATCATACGCGATGAAGAGATTGTTGATACAACAGAATATGATGGAACAGTAAAATCGGAAATGGAGGATGCTACACGAGTTTCTAGGGGATCTGCTATTATGACATTTGTTTCAAAATCGGAACAGCAGATTGTAGATAAAATTGCTATCTTAGATGAAAAGATAGATAAAGCGATAGAAAGTAAGCAAACCATTTTCACGAATGATGTAAAGGCATTAGATGCGGAAATTGAAACAAGTATCTATTCTAATATAAAAGAAAATCATAATTTAAATTCGATTAAAGAATATAAAAAGTATTTAAATGAAAAGATTGAAAAAAAGGCTAAAATTGTTGGAGAGCTTAGTCCTGCTGGTTCAGAATTAAAAAATTTAATGAATGAAAGAACAGCTTATGAAAAGGAACTAAACGATTCTGAAAAATTGTTATTAGCACCAAAGGCGGGGCTTGTGTCTTATAGAGTAGATAATCTAGAAAATGTATTGACTAGTAGCAGCATTTCAACATTAACATCAAAAGACTTATCAAACATTAAAGTGGCATTAAATCAAGTGATACCAGTTAATTTGAATCGCGTAAAAATCATCGATAATTTTGAATGTTATATTGCAGTTCCTATGAAATCAAAGGAAGCATATGAGGCAAAACTGAATGATACTATTTATTTAAGATTTAAAAATACGGGTGACTCTTTAATACCTGCCACCGTAGAATATATCTCAAAAGAGGAAGACTGTATTTTATTGGTGTTTAAATTAAAAACAAATATAGAAGAACTAACTAAGTATCGAAAAATTGGATTAGACGTGGTATGGTGGAGTTATACAGGATTAAAAGTAAGTAAGGATACCATCTTCGATACTGCAGTTACAGTGACGCAGTTCAATGATGAAATTTTAGCAAATAGTGGTGAGAGTAGTGACGAGAGTGGAGAATTTGATGATACGCCATTGCAAGTCACATCCCAAACAGTAATGATTCCTACTGTAACAATCAAGAAACCATATGGTATATATGATGTTTTTGTAAAAGTGCTAAGGGAGACATCTGATTTTGTAATTATTGATAATTACAAAGATTCTGAATTACTCGAGATGGGTATTTCTGAAGAGGTAGTGGCAGGAAGAAATACCATCAAGATGTATGATGAATGTGTGGTACAAGGCGGATGATTGTTACATGAGTGTTACAGCTTTATTAAATTAAAATTACAAATGCCCAATTTGTTTGACATTGATTTTTGATATTAATAAAATATAAGCATACAAAAGATGAGAAGAAAGTTTTTGAGGAGGTTATTCTAGTGGGAAATAAATTCATGAATAAGTTTTGGGAAATGATTGGTGTAAATGATGGTGAAGATGATGAGGCATACGAGTATGCAGATACAGAAACAACTACTCCATATGTAGAAGAAAAGGAGCAAGTTTCACCTACTACAAATAAAAGAAATAAGGTTGTTGGAATGCCTGGAATGCAACAAGTAAAGGTTGTGATTTCTCAGCCAAGCACTTTTGAACAATCAGAAGAGATTTGTGAACATCTAAAAGAGAAGAAGTCAGTGATTATGAATCTAGAATATGTGAATAAAGATGTTGCTAGAAGAATTATAGATTTCGTTGGTGGCGCTGCTTATGCATTAGATGGTAACATGCAAAAAATCTCTAACTCAATATTTTTAGTTGCACCATTTAACTATGAAATCACAAATGAAGTAATGAAGGAAGACATTAAAAATAAATTGTCTGTTTCATGGATAAAATAGTGTAATTTAAGAGGAGGAAGGAACATGTTAACTCCGTTAGAAATAGAAAATAAAACTTTTAATAAGCAAATGATGAATGGATATAGCACGAATGAAGTGCATGAGTTCATGAATACATTGCTAAAAGATTATGAAACACTTTATAAAGAGAATATTGAATACAAGGATAAAATAGCTGTTTTAAATCAGGGGATTCAGCATTACAAGTCCATTGAGGATACTCTTCAAAATGCACTTGTAGTGGCACAGGGAACAGCTGAAACTGTCAAACAAAATGCAAAAGTAGAAGCGGATAATATTCTAAAGCAAGCAGAATTAAATGCAACCAAATCGGTAGATGAGATAAAAAAGCAAATTACGGAAAAAGAGTTGCAGTTAAATGAGGCACAAAAACAGTTTGATGTTTATAAGGCTAAGATGGAAGCATTATTAATATCCCAACTAGAATTATTAAAAGATATGAATAAAGATGAAGAACAATAAAAATAAAACCGGTTGATGGCAGTCCTATCACCGGTTTCTTTTTTGTATGAATTTATGATGAAAAAATTGTTTTTTAGTTGACTAAGAATCAGAAATCAAATAAACTAAATATGCGATTATTTTGAAAGGATGGAGGATAAAATGGAAAAGAATAAGAGTGTATTATTATTGTGTTTAGTGTTAGTTTTATGCATGTTTGTGGTTGGTTGTAATCGTACTAAGACAACATCGAATGAAAATGATGTTAATAATCCAACTACGGTGGTTGGTGAGGAAACAAATCAATTAGAGACAAGTGATAAATATTCCTTTGTAGAGCAAAATCCAGTAGTAACAATGGAGATTGCGGATTTAGGAACCATTAAAATGGAACTTTATCCTCAAGTAGCTCCTACTACAGTGGAAAATTTCATTTCACTTGTATCAGGTGAATTTTATAATGGTTTAACATTCCACAGAACAATCCCAGGCTTTATGGCTCAGGGAGGAGATCCTGATGGAAATGGTACAGGCGGTCCTGATTATGCTATTAGAGGCGAATTTAGCAGCAATAATTTCAAAAATGATATTTCTCACGAAAGAGGAGTAGTTTCTATGGCAAGAGCAAATGATCCAGATACAGCTAGTTCTCAGTTCTTTATTGTTACTACAGATTCTGAATTTTTAGATGGTAATTATGCAGCTTTTGGAAGAGTCCTTGAAGGGATGGATGTGGTAGATAGCATTGTAAATTCAGAAGTAATCAGAAGAGAAGAAGATGTTGACCAGTCATTATATTATACAGATTATGAAGAATTTATTAGACAGTATCTTGAGTGTGATAGGCCGGTAAATCCACCAGTAATTACCTCTGCAACTGTTGAAACATTTGGTGTTGAGTATGAGGAGCCAGCTAAGATATTAAATTAAAGCATCAAACCGCACAAAAAGGAGCACCCTTTTTTGTGCGGTTTTTTTGTGGAAAATTTATTGACTTAAGTGACGAACTAATGTATGCTATATGAGTGATAAAAAGTAAGAGGTTAAGTGAGCTGTTGCAGCTTTACAAATTACGGATAACTTATACGTTAGCTGAGTGATGAGAGGAGTTTTGGGTTATGTATGCATATATTAAAGGTAGCCTTGAAATAAAAACAAGTGAATATATTGTGATTGAAGCGGGGGGAGTTGGTTATAAAATTTTTGCTCCAGGAAATACAATCAATAAACTAGGAGAAATAGGGAGCACTGTAAAGGTATATACCCATTATCACGTAAGAGAAGATAATATTAGCTTGTATGGCTTTTCTACCTTAGAAGAGCTTAGAATGTTTGAGCTTTTAATTGGCGTTAGTGGTGTGGGAGCTAAGTCTGCCACCGCTATTCTTGCTAATATTACACCATCTAAATTTGCACTTTCTGTTATTTCAAATGATATTAAGGAACTTACAAAACTTCCTGGAATAGGGGCAAAATCTGCACAGAGGATTATTTTAGAACTAAAGGATAAGTTAAAAACAGATGAGGCACTTGCTGCAGAGGATGATTTTGAAATTCAGACTGCACTTACCAAAGATGATAATGTGCATGAGGCTATTTCTGCTCTTCAGGTGTTAGGATATCCTGTAAAAGATGCCACAAAAGCGGTAACATCGTTTGATAACACGGGCTTGAGTGTGGAAGAGATTGTCAAGAAATCGTTATTATACTTTACCAGAAATTAGAGGGGATTATCATGGATAAAAATGTACCTTTAGCATATAGAATGTGTCCAACTAATATTGATGAATATGTTGGGCAAGAACATATTTTAGGAAAAGATAAAATGTTGTACCGTTTAATAAAGGCGGATAGGCTTTCTAGTATTATTTTATGGGGGCCTCCCGGGTGCGGAAAAACATCGCTTGCAAGGGTAATTGCTCACTCTACCAAAAATAAATTTGAAAAACTAAACGCTGTGGCAGCTGGTGTTGCTGATATTAAAAATGTGGTAGAAGAGTCTAAAAATTTGTTACTGAACCCTTCTGGGAAAACGGTTTTATTTATTGATGAAATTCACAGGTTTAATAAACTACAACAAGATGCACTTCTTCCTTATGTAGAAAATGGGACTATCATTTTAATTGGAGCAACCACAGAAAATCCTTTTTTTTCAGTGAATAAGGCTTTAATATCGCGTTCTACTGTTTTTAAACTAGAATCGTTAACAGAGGCAGATATTTTAAAGGTTTTAAAAAATGCAATCATAGATAAAGAAAAAGGACTCGGAAATTATGATTTGAAAATAGAAGATGGTGTTTTAGAATATATTGCTGAACTTTCTGGAGGAGATGTGAGAGTAGCATTAAATGCTATTGAGATTGCTGCAATGACCACAGAAATGGATGCAAATGGTGATATTACCATCACAAAAGAAATTGCTGCAGAATGCATTCAAAAGAAAAAAGCACAGTTTGATAAAAATGGAGATAGTCATTATGATAATATTAGTGCCTTTATTAAATCTATGCGTGGTGGAGATGCAGATGCTGTTTTATTCTATCTAGCAAGGGCATTATACGCAGGAGAAGATCCCATGTTTCTTGCTAGAAGAATTGCCATTTGTGCTTCAGAAGATGTTGGCATGGCAAATTCAAATGCATTAGTTGTGGCAAATGCGGCCATGCAGGCGGTGCATCAAATTGGAATGCCAGAAGCACAAATCATTTTAGCACATGCTGCCACTTATGTGGCGAGAAGTCCTAAATCAAATGCGTCCTATTTGGGAATCTATAAGGCATTAGGTGATGTTGAAAGTAAAGACACAGGAAGTATTCCAATGCATATTAGAAATGCCCCAGCGGAAGGAATGGAACAGTTTGGGTATCATGAAGGTTACAAGTATCCTCATGATTATCCAAATCATGAAGTGGAACAACAATATTTACCGGATAAAATGGTTGGGACAAAATATTATGTTCCAGATGAAACAGAGGAAAAGTTAAAATAAAAATTGAAATTGAATAAATAACAAAAAAATCCTGATAATAATGATTATCAGGATTTTTGCTTTCACAGATTAGGAATGGAGGAACACGTTTAGGGGGGATATTCATAGAATACGCAATTGGAATTTTAGGTGGTTTTGTGAGTGGCTTTTTTGGCACAGGCGGTGGGCTAATCATACTTCCTGCATTAGTGCACATTTTGAAGATGGATGAATATCAAGCAAGAGGAACAACACTAGCTTCCATTTTAGCGGGAACATTAATTGCTTCTATTTTTTATGCAGGGTATGATTATTTTGATATTTCATTATCTATCAAGGTGGCAATAGGAGGTGCCCTTGGAGGCTATTTTGGTGCAAAGATTATGAGGAAAATCCCTCAAAATATTCTTTCGATTTTTTTTGATATTTTTTTAATTTATGTATCAATAAAAATGATAATAGGTGGGTAAGATAGGATTATGAAATTGATTTTAATTGGTTTAATATCTGGTATTGTTACTGGACTTGGAATGGGGGGAGGAAGTATTTTAATATTACTCCTTACAATCTTCATGTCAGTGGAGCAACATACCGCGCAAGCTAGTAACTTAATTTTTTTTATTGCAACAGCGATGAGTGCTATTATTGTTCATATCAAAATTAAAAACATCAATCCAAAAGTAGGAAAAAAATTATTATTTTCAATCATCATAGGTTCCGCATGTGGGGCATATCTCACACAATTTGTAGATAGTTCTCATTTAAGAAAGTATTTTGGAATTTTTCTGCTCGTGGTTGCAATATTAGAAATCATTCAACTGATTAAAAAATATCTATTGGAAAGAAGGGGAAACAATGTTAAAAAATAATTCTTTTCCAATTTTATGTATGACTTATAAGAAAGGAATGAGAGTAGGAATGAAAAATTTGGTAACGGGGATGTTTTTAGGTGCAATCATTGGCGGAGCGATTGGAACAATGGCGAGTGATGAGATAAATGATTTTAGAAAAACCATGATGAAAAAGGGAAAGAAAATCATGAAGAAATTTTAGGAACAAAAAGATTGTTCCTATTTACATACAATATGGTATAATCTTCTTATATTACTTGGAGAGGAGCCATAGAGAATCATGAAGAAAAATTGGTTGGTTGTTGTTTTATTATTGATTATAATTGCTTTACTAGGACTAAATTTGTACTTTTTGTATGATAATAATAGAAGGGAAGAGACAGTGAATGATTCTAATGATATTCTAAGTGGAGATGGGGGAATGCCGGAAGTGGAGCTTGTGGAACCTCCAAGTATTGAGGACACCAATCCAGAGGTAATTGTAAAAGAAGAAGTAGAAAATAACGAAACAGAAGATTTGCTTCCTGTGGAAGGAGAATATGATGTGATCGTGTTTGGCGCTGAGCCTGAAGGAATTGCCGCAAGTATCTCTGCTGCAAGAAATAATCTTAAGGTATTACTTTTAGAAAAACGTGATGGACCTGGTGGAATGATGACTTATGCCATGCTAAATACGATTGATATGAATACAGACGCTAATGGAGAGTTACTTAGCAAGGGAATCTTTGAAGAATTCTTTAAAAATATTGGTGAGAACGTATCTTTTGATGTGGAAGAGGTGAAAGAAGTCTTTGACGATATGTTATCTAAAGAAAAAAATATCGAGGTAAAATATAACGTCAAAGAATATTCCATTGGTTCAAATGGAACTAGTATTGAGTATGTTATTGTGGATGGTAAGAAATATGTTGCAAATTCCTATATTGATTGTACACAAGATGCGGATATTACCGTGATGGCTGGTGGAGAATATGTCATAGGTTGGGAAGATGTGAATGAGAAAAATAGAACCATGTCTGCTACACTTGTGATCCATATGGATAATGTTGACTGGAATGAAGCCTGTGAAGCAATAAGAAAAGAAAATAAAGCTAATACAGGATACACAGCAGATAGCATTTGGGCTTTTGGTGATAGAACCTCCAAATATGTACCACGCCAGACGAATATAAGACTTAAGGCTTTAAATATTGGAAAGCAAAAAGATGGTAGTGTGCTAATTAATTCCCTTCAGATTATCAATGCGGATATGCTAGATGCTGATGCGAAAAATAGTGCTTATGAAAAGTGTAAAAAAGAGGCAAATTATCTGTCCGATTTTATCATCAAAAATATTCCAGGCTTTGAAAATGCCCAATTAGTAGGTGTTGCTCCAGAATTATATGTGAGGGAAACAAGACATATTGTAGGGGAAAATAGACTGACTGTGAAGGATATTCTAGAGTCTACTTATTATACCAATAGCATTGGAATGGCTTCTTATCCAATCGATGTTCAAACCACCAGTATTTATGATTATGGTTATATCATTGGAAATCCAAAACAGTATTATTTAAGAATGGGTACTATTATTCCAAAAGGTTTTACAAACTTATTGACGGTGGGAAGAAGTAGTTCGTATACCTCTATTGCCGCTGGTTCTGCAAGGGTAATCCCAACGGGAATGACACTTGGCGAATCCGCAGGAATTATGGCAGCAGTTGCAAAAGAAGAAGATATTGATTTTCAACAAATGCTTGCTGATTATAAGATGGTTAGAAATGTTCAGCATAGAATGTCTATGCAAAAGATGTATCTTGTGAAAGACTCGCAACCTGTTGTGGATGTAAATGGAAGATACTATAGCTATATCATTGAAATGTGCGAGAAAGGAATTTTAAGTTTAGGATATCAGAATACTTTTAATCCAGAAGAAACCATGTCTGAAAGGGAGTTTATCATTTTCCTACAGACCTATTTAAAAAGAAGCTTCTTGTCAGAGGAATATTGGAATGTAACTCATATTAATTTGTTAGATGCCAGTGAAAAGCCAATTACCCCAAACAGGGCAAAGGAGATTATGGCGGATATTGTAACGTATAATGTGAAGGATAATAAGATTAAGGAGAATTTGGAAAATTATATCAATATTGTCATGCCAATAGGTGATGAAGAATTAACACTAGTGAGAATATATGAGATATCCACGCTCATCAAGGATTATATTAGCGGGTTATGAGACAATTCTCTTGTTATTTTATCAAAGTTGATATATAATACATATCTGTATGAGAAATTGCAAATGTTGAGAAGGGATGGTAATAATGAACGCAATTGAACTTAGAAGAAAATACATAGAATTTTTTGAAAAACATGGACATAAGGCAATACCAAGTGCACCCGTTGTACCAGAAAATGATCCAACCGTTTTATTTACTACAGCTGGTATGCATCCACTTGTTCCTTATTTATTAGGGGAGCCTCACCCACAGGGAAAAAGATTAACAGATTACCAAAAGTGTATTAGGACAGGAGATATTGATTCCGTAGGAGATGCTTCACACTTAACATTTTTTGAGATGATGGGGAACTGGTCATTGGGAGATTATTTCAAAAAAGAATCCATTGCCATGAGTTATGAATTCTTGAAAGATGTTTTGGGTTTTGATATGAATAAAATATCGGTAACAGTTTTTGCAGGAGAAGAAGGAATTCCGAGAGATGAAGAGGCAGCAGAGGCATGGCAGAATGCAGGTATTCCAAAAGAGAGAATCTTTTACTGTTCTAGAGAGCATAACTGGTGGGGTCCTGCTGGTGAAACAGGTCCTTGCGGTCCTGATACGGAGATTTTCTTTGATACGGGAAAAGAAAAGTGCAGTGAACATTGTGACCCTACTTGTAGCTGTGGAAAGTATCTAGAAATATGGAATAATGTATTTATGCAGTATAACAAAAAGCAAGATGGAACATTAGAACCTCTAAAGGCTCCTAATGTTGATACGGGTCTTGGGCTTGAAAGAGTTATCAGCTTATTAGAAGGTAAAAATAATGTATATGAGACAGAGTTATTTGAAGAGGTTATTGCTAAAATCAGAGAACTTTCAAAAGTGGAGAATATCCAGAGTTATAGGATTATTGCAGACCACCTAAGAGCTTCTATGTTTATGATTGTAGATGGTGTGAGACCAAGTAATGTTGAGCAAGGATATGTGCTTAGAAGATTACTAAGAAGAACCATCAGACATATGAGAAAGATAGAGCTTGATCCAAATAATATTGGCATTTTAGTAAATACTTTTGTTGGTGTTTTAAGTGAGATGTATCCTGAAATCCCTGCAAACAAAGAAATTCTTGTTAGTGTTATTGAAGAAGAAAAAACAAAATTCTTAAAAACACTAGAGCAAGGAGAAAAAGAATTTTCGAAAAATCTTGAAAAAGCAAAATCAGCTGGTCAGAGTAAATTGGACGGACAAGTTGTATTTAGATTATATGATACGTTTGGTTTCCCACCAGAAATGACAGCAGAACTTGCTGAGGAAAATGGTATCTCTATTGATATGAAAGAGTTTGAAGAACTATTCAAAAAGCATCAAGAATTATCAAGAGCTGGTTCGGAAGCAAAGTTTAAAGGGGGACTTGCAGACCATAGTGAGAAAACAACTGCTTATCATACAGCTACTCACTTATTACATAAAGCACTTCAAGTAGTTCTTGGCCCACATGCAACACAAAAAGGCTCAAACCTAACAGCAGAAAGACTTAGATTTGACTTTGCTAACCCTCAAAAGGTAACGCCTGAAGAATTAAAACAGGTAGAAGATTTAGTGAATGAGCAGATTCAAAGAGACTTAGTGGTTACTTGTGAAGAGATGACTTTGGAAGAGGCTAAGGCTGCTGGAGCTACGGGATTATTTGAGAATAAATATGGAGACAAGGTAAAAGTATATACCATTGGTGATTTCAGTAAAGAGATTTGTGGAGGCCCTCATGTAGAGAGAACAGGAAATATGGGGCACTTCAGAATCACAAAAGAAGAGGGAGTTGCTGCTGGAGTTAGAAGAATTAAGGCAGTACTTGAATAAGGAGTGTTCAAAATGGAAGATTGTATTTTTTGTAAAATCATTCATCAGGAAATTCCATCAAAGATTGTATTTGAGAATGATTTGGTGATTGCGTTTGAGGATTTGAATCCTGTGGCTCCTGTACATATTTTAATTGTACCAAAAAAGCATATCAAAAGTGCTATGGAGCTTACAGAAGATGATGCAAAGTTTGTCTCAGAAGTGTACATGGTAGCACAGCAGATTGCAAAAGAAAAAGGAATTGCAGAAAGTGGCTTCAGGATAGTGAATAATTGTGGAGAAGATGCCGGACAAACGGTAAAACATATTCATTTTCATTTAATTGGTGGAAAAGAACTAGGAACCATGTAAGAAATTGCATTGTATCAAGAAAAGATAAAACCGCACAAATAGCTATTTTTGTGCGGTTTTAAAATTTTTTAAAAAATTTACAAAAATAGTTGACATAAATTAAATAGTGTGTTAGAATAATAGACGTTGTGAGAAAAATTTTCCAGTGTTTGTTTGATAGTGAGTTCTATTAATAAATTTGCTTTTCCCGTTTTAATATAGATATTCTATAGGGAAAGGAGGAATGCGGAATAGGGATGCATATGTCTACCCTGTGCCACAAGAGACTTGTCTCTGATGCGGCGAGAGTCGCTGGGGTTGCATACCCCGTGGCAGTAGCCTGTGTGGATAACTACCGTGGTCTTGGAAAAGACATGGTAGACGTCCTTCGCTTCGTTGCAGAACGTAGCGGAAAGGCTACCATGGCTCAGGCTAACATGCTGTCCAACTTCGACTGGCGCGTCCAGCGGAAGGGCTGCATGGAAGTACTCGGCAAAGAGCTTTGGAAGCGTGTCCAGCATAGTTGCGGATCTGATTCGCAGCGTATTGGTACGCTTGCCAGGTTCCTCTTGTCTGAGGAATAAGCCGGCAGTCATGCCATTGGTTCCACCCCCGCAAGGGATCGAGATAAAAGGTACTGATTTGGTAAATCAGTACCTTTTTTGCGTTTCAATTTTAAAAAATCAGGTTCTTTTTTCCTTTTTCACCAGGATTTGTGGTTTGAAAAGTACTTTTACAGATGCTAAGATTTAATTGTTGGTGGGAAAAACACCACAATAAAATTTTAAGAAAGGAAGGAAACTACATGAAAAGAATTTTAGCACTTATTTTATCTTTTGCAATGATTCTTGGAATGATGCCTATGGCCTTTGCAGAGGGGGAAACCGTGGTTGCAAAAATAGGCGAAGAGGAATACCAAACCATCACGGCTGCAATTAATGCGGCACAAACAGGTGAAACGGTTACACTTGTGAGTGATGTGGAAACAGATGAATTATTTTCTGTTCCTTCTGGTATTATCATTGATGGTGGGGGAAAAACCATCAAAAGTACTTATGCAGGAAATAAGGCCAACCTTATTACCATAACCGGAAAAGGAGAAACAACCATTCAAAATTTAAATATAGATGTAACAGAAGCTCAAATTAAATATGCAGTTCATGTGTATAGCAAAGAGGAAGAAAGTTTAGCAACAGTTACCTTAAGTAAAGTAAAAATAGAGGGAGGCAATTATGCAGCTATCTTAGTCAATGGTTCTGAAGTTACGATAGAGGATTCTACCTTAAATCCTGGCGAGAACGCCTATACCAATGTAGAATATGCTATGGGAAGTAATGTGACATCTGTACCAAAGATTACTCTCAATAATGTAACTACCAAAGAGGGATTAAATGTGATGTATGCTGACAGTGATACATTAAAAGCAATTGATGCGGAGAGCACAGAAAAAGCCCTTGAAATTGTTAATAGCAATCTAGTGGGAGCAAAAATTTCTCTAGATGAAGATGGGAATGCTTATGATTTTGTAGAAGTAAAGTATCAATTAACACTCAATTATGCAGATGAACAAACAGAGTCAAAGGAAATTGAAGTGATAGACGGGGAAGAAGTAGAATTAGAAGTGCCAACAAGAGAAGGGTATACATTTGAAGGCTGGAAGGCTGAAGATGGAACCATATATGGCAAAGAAGAAGACAAAAAATCAATCAAGGTAGAAAGTGACATTATTCTTACCGCGGAGTGGAAAAAGATTGAAACGGAAGAAAGTGGAGACAATAGTGGTGATACAAGCGGCGATGTAAGTGGAGACATTAGTAGCGATGCAAGCGGCGATGTAAGTGGAGACATTAGTAGCGATGCAAGTGGTGATGTAAGTGGAGACATTAGCGGTGATACAAGCGGCGATGTAAGTGGAGACATTAGCGGTGATACAAGCGGCGATGTTAGTGGAGATATTAGCGATGATACAAGTGGCGATGTCAGTGGAGATAAGAGTGGTGATACGAGCGTGGATGATAAAACATCTTCAGGTGGTAAATCAAGTGGCAAAGGTGATAAAAAGGAAGAAAATAAAGAAGATAATAAGGAAGAAGAAAAAACAGAAGTAAAAATCACTTTTGATGATATTAAATCAGGAGATTGGTATTATGAATCCGTGAAAGACTTAGTAGGTAAAGGAGTAATCAAAGGAACTTCCAAAGATAAGTTTTCTCCAGAATTAAAACTTACTAGAGGTATGTTAGTTACTATGCTTCATAGACTTGAAAATGAAGAAAAGGCAACAAAGAAAATTACATTCAAAGATGTAAACGAAAAGGCATATTATTATGATGCTGTTGTATGGGCAGCAGAAAATAAAATTATTGTTGGCTACAATGAGGAAACCTTTGGAGCAGAGGACGAAATTACTAGAGAACAAGTGGCCCTAGTACTTTACAGATATCAAAAATATTTAGATAAAGATGTGAAGGTGAAAGAGGATAGTATGAAATTTGATGATGCTAAGGAGATTAGTGATTATGCCAAGACTGCAATGCAATGGGCTGTAGAGAAGGGAATTATGAAAGGAAAAGATGAGAAAATTCTTGCTCCTAAAGATATTTCTTCTAGAGCCGAGATTGTTGTGATGATTGGAAGGCTAGGGAAGTAAGAAAATAAAAGAATTCCCATGGGAACCCTTAAGAGGGCACTCCCATGGGAATTCTTTTATTTTTTAACTTGTTATGACTAAGAGATTGGAAATTTTTCGCGATACTTTTTGAGGAGATACACCGATGTTTTGAGAATGGAGTCTAATATTTATGTCAACTTAAAATAGCTGTCAAATGTAAATTTCCGTAGGAAAAATTAACAAAAATGCATTTAAATGTAAACAAATTGTAAATTTCGTAAATGTTTTTTAAACTTTGTTGACTTTCATTTTTAGAAATATATAATGGCAGTGTACTTAGGAAATGGAAATATTCTACCATAATCCTTGGTGCAAAATTAGATTGTTAGAGCAGATAAGAAAGAAAAGGGCAGTCTAATTCCATCAAATACTTTTCTTTCAAAAATTTTAAAGGAGGATTTTTCAATATGAAAAGAGTATTATCTTTAGTATTAGCGCTTTCAATGGTTCTTAGTATGTTCTCTTTTGCTTTTGCAGGTAGCAACCTAAAAGACATTGACGGAACAGAATATGAAGCTGCTGTTGAAGCACTAGTAGAGTTAGGTGTTGTTAACGGATACACAGACGGAACATACCTACCAGAGAAAACAGTATCAAGAGCCGAAATGGCTAAATTATTAGTAGTAGCAGCTGGACTTGAGCCAGCAGCTGAAGTAGCACAAGGTGCTACAAGATTTTCAGATGTTAACGGTGGATGGGCTTCTGGCTACATCAATGTTGCTTCTGAATATGGTTACATCGTTGGATATCCAGATGGAACATTCCAACCAGATGCACAAGTTACTTATGCAGAAGCTGTAACAATGGCTCTTAGAGTATTAGGTTACAGAACAGTAGTTGAATCAAAAGGCACATGGCCAACAAACTACATTGCAAGAGCACAAGACCTTAAAATGTTAGATGACATCTCTTATGGAACATATTCAGATGGCGCTAAAAGAGGAAATGTTGCTAAACTTGTATGGAATATGTTAAGAACAAAAATGTGGGATGTAACAAGTGAGAATGAGACAAATGGTCTTAACTACTCAAAATCTGACATTATGTTAGAAGTTAAATTCCCAGATTATGACTATGTAGAAGACTATTTCGATAGCTTTGATATCACAAGCGATGGCGAAGTAATGATTACATTAGAAGGTGTAACTGGCGAATTAGAGTATCTTGGAAATGATTTCTACACATTTGTTACAGGAACAGAAGTAGAAGTTTTAATCAATACAAAAGATGAAACTTTATTAACAATCGTTCCAACAGGTGATGACAAATTAGTAGAAGGAACAAAATCAGATTTAGAAGATGATTACGAAGATACAGTTCCAGCTGGAACATATGATTATGCTTATGCAAGAGTTGAAAAGAAAGATATCAAAGATTCAACTTTATTAACAGTAAATAGTGCATATGTATATGAAGTAAAAGAATCTTCTTCAAGCATTAAGATAAACGGTTCATCAACAAAAGAAAAAGATTATGAGAACTATGTTGTAATCAAAGATGGTGAAAGAGTTTCTTATGCTGATGTAAAAGCTGGTGACGTTCTTTCAGAAGTTACAGTTGATGGAAACACATTCTATATCATTTCAACAGATTCTGTAGAAGGTAAATTCACAAAATATGTTGATGATGATGATGATAGCATTCTAACAATTGGTGGAGAAAAATACACAGAAGCTGAAGCTTACTATGTAGAAAATCCAGAAAAAGACGGAGAGAAGAAAGGTTCTAAACTTGCTAACGCTTCAGATTCAGTAAGAAAAGATATGAAGAATGAAGTAGTTACAGCTTACCTAGACTTCCTAGGAAGAGTAACAAGACTTGACTTCGATGGTAAGATTGGTGATGATTCAACAGGAGATGTTAAATTCTATGCTATTAAGTCTCTAGTAGAGAAAGAAAAAGCTGGAGTTTATACAATATCTCTAGAGAATGAAGCTGGCGAAGAAGAATACAAATTCGAGAAGAATAGCAGTGTTGCAAAA
Organism: Clostridia bacterium; assembly: GCA_017469565.1. Classification (GTDB taxonomy): domain Bacteria; phylum Bacillota; class Clostridia; order TANB77; family UBA1234; genus UBA1234. Next base: position 59,228 of record JAFUGC010000028.1, read on the forward strand.
GATTTATATGCAGATGATACAATGACTGAAGGTACATTTGTAGCTGTTTCATTCAATGATGATGGTGAAATCACAGATATTGAAAATGTTGCAGCAATTACTCTTGATGGACCAGATGCATCTGAGAAAGACATCACATATGATGAAGATGAAGATGATGGATACTATCAAGTACTTCCTCTTGAGAGTGCAAAATATGATAAGGATGAAGAGAAGCTTGTTGCAGGTGATGATTCAATCCTTGTTGATGAAGATGTAATTCTTGTAACATTAACACTTGATGATAATGATACAACAAAGACATCTGATGATGTATACTCAGTAGAATTTGCTGAAGGACTAGAAGCTCTTGAGAACATTAAAGACGAAGAAATCGTAGTTATCGTTGATGCTGCTGAAAAGATTCAAACAGCTATCTATGTAATTAGATTTGACGATGCTACAAACAAAGATGATATCGAAGCTGCTAAAGTTGAAAGTGCTAAGTTAAACAAACTTGGAACAGAGTATTCTTTAGAGTTAGATAACAATGATGATATGGTTTATAGAAAATCAGACAATACTGAACTTGGTGATGGTATTGCAGATTATGAGAATGGTGTAATTCTTTACTCTATCAAAGAAGATAAAGATGGTGACGAATACTTAATATTTGAAGCTGGTTTAACATTTGATGATATTAAAGCTGTAGTTGCTGATGATGATGCTGATGATTATGTTGATGAAGTTAAACGTAACACAGTAAGCTTCGAAGATGAAGATGTAAGAATCGCTAAAGCATACAGAGATGAAATGGAAGATTACCTATTCGTAATCATAGAAGTTTCTGATGATGAAGATGCTGATGATGAAGACGTAGTAACAAACGTTGCTAGCCCAATCAAAGCAGAAGATATCTCAGCTTCTAACTTTGAAGAATTCGACAGAATTATCAAAGATGATGATGCTAAGGTTATATTCATAATCAGAGGTCTTGCTGAAAGAGAAGAAGCAGGAGAACCTGCCTAAGAGGTAATACTCTTGAATATAAATGCCCAGGCTTAAGTGCCTGGGTATTTTTTTACTCTTTTATCTACGGAAGGAACAATTTTGCGAAAAAATAGTCTACCAAATTGTAGACTATTTTTACAATTATGATATAATATTTCTGTGATTGATAAAGGAGGATAGGTAATGAAAAAATTGATTTGTTTATTAATTGCCTTAGTAACATTTTTTACGGTTACATGCTATGCGGCAAATGTGAAAACGGTATCTCTTTCGGATGTAAAAGGAACCAAATACGAAGAGGCTGTGAGTAAGTTAGTAACCTTTAACATTGTAAACGGTTTTGAGGATAACACATATAGACCTGCGGATACGGTTACTCGTGCACAGCTAGCAAAAATGCTTGTTATCTCTATGGGAATGGAGAGTCAAGTGGCAGATGCTAGCAAAAAATATCTAGATTTTTCAGATGTTTTGAGCTCACACTGGGGTTATGGATACATTAAATTAGCATCGGATAATAAACTTGTGAATGGGTATGAAGATAAAACTTTTAAGCCAGAAGGTAATGTAACATATGCTGAGGCAACAGCTATGATTGTCAGGGCTTTAGGATATGAAGTAGATGTTGCTAGGTCTGAATTAAATTGGCCTAATAATTATATGACTTATGCTGATGAAAAATTAGAGTTGTTTGATGGCATTTCTACTTTTAAAGCGAATGATAAGGCTAACCGTGGAGATATTGCACTGCTTCTTTGGAATGCTCTTAGAACCGGTGTGTGTGAAATTGTTGCTGAAAATTCAAAAGGTCTTGTTTATGGTCAGGGTAATGCAATGATTACGGAATATTTAAATTATATTTACTTAAAAGATGCAGAGGTGAAGAAGGTAGATTTTGATAAAACATATAAAACTGCTGAAGTGACATTGAAAGAAAAGGGGAAAGAATCTTTAACAGTGGAATTTGATGCGGAAGATGCCATTGAGATGTTTGGAAAGACAGTAACTATTCTTTGTGATAAAAAGGGAAAGAATATTTTATCTTTTGAAGCCACTTCTGATTATAAGACTGTGAAGGGAAATGTTTCAAATATTACAAGTACTAAGATTTATTTAACGAATAAGAGCACAGGATACAAATTGCCGGAAGATGATGATGATATCTTATTATATGGAATCGATGATATTGATGATGCAGCTGAGGTAATCTTACTTGTGGACGGAAGCACTATCCAATACTGTGTTGCTATGGGAACATCGGATGTTCAAATGGGTGTTGTAGTGGATGCAAAAGTCAAGATTTCAAATGATTATGGAATCAAGGTAAGAGGAGTTGATGTGACAAAGGGCGGAGAGTCTTATTTAGTTGCCAATGAAGATGAATGGCCATCCAAAGGGGAAGTAATCCTTTATTACATTAATGATGATGATTATTTAGTAGTTTTAGGTACTGCTAGCGAGGAAGATGCAAGTAGCATTTCTAGCGTTAGTAGCAGTTCTATTAAGATATCGAAAAAGAAGGATTATGATTTTGAGGATAAGGATGAATATACAATAGTTTCTGCTACTACTTCAAAATTAAAATCAACCAAATTGTCTGAAGTTAGTAGGAAAACAGATATGGTTTGCATTTTCGAATATAATGCACATGTATATATTGTTGTTTATGAAGAGGCTTATTTAGATAATCTAGACCCTGATCTTGTAGAAGCATTGGATGCGCTAGATGAAGCAATTGAGGAAGCTCTAGATTATGATGAGGCAAAATATACGCAAAAATCTTATGCACAGCTAATGAAGTATGTAGAAACAGGTAAATCGCTTGATTATGAGTCTACTATGTCAAAAATCAAGAAGGCTACAAGCAATATTTTAAAGTATATTGATAATTTGGAAGCTGCTGGAGCAAAAGAAAGAAAAGTTGTTAGTGCGAAAAAAGCGTTAAGAGAATTAGTGAAAGATGAGGCTGAATTATTAGTAGAAGATGAAGATTTGTATACAAAGAAGTCATATAATGCTTTTTATGAAGTTTATTCAGAAGCACTTGATTTATTAGCTGCAACAGATGCAGAACAAGATGAGTTAGAAGACATGTATGATGATCTTGAGGATGCAATGGATAGTTTAGTGAAGGCATAATTTTGAATCATTTGGATAAATATGAATCATGAGAAGCTAGGTAAAATCATATTATCTAGCTTCTTGTATGAATAATAAAAAGGAGGTTACACCATGAGTGAGAAAAAGTGGTATTCATTTTCTGTACAGGATACGGCAGAAGAATTAAAAACAAATTTAGAGGTTGGACTTTCAAGTGAAGAAGTTCAAAAAAGATATGAAACCTATGGAAAAAATGAAATTGTTTCTAAAAATAAAAAGCCAGTATGGAAGATGGTGGTAGAACAGTTTGCAGATTTTATGATTATTGTGCTTTTGATTGCTGCCATTGTTTCTGGAGTGGTGAGTCATGAGTATACAGATTCTATTATTATCTTGTTAATTGTGATACTAAATGCAGTGATAGGAGTAGTGCAGGAGCTTAAAGCACAAAAGTCACTTGATTCCTTGAAACAGCTTAGTGCGCCACATTGCAAAGTGCTTAGAAATGGAGATATTCAAAATATTGAGTCAAAGGATTTGGTACCGGGAGATGTTGTGATTTTAGAAACAGGCGATTCTATTCCAGCAGATTTAAGGCTTGTAGAAGCGGTTAATTTGAAAATACAAGAGTCTGCTTTGACGGGAGAATCGATGCCGGTTGAAAAAATGGCAGAGGCCTTAAAGAGCGATAATGTAGGAATTGGAGATAGGATTAACTGTGCCTTTTCTTCAGGTATTGTTACTTATGGAAGAGGAATGGGAATTGTGGTTGCTACTGGAATGGAAACGGAAGTTGGACATATTGCCACCATGCTGGATTCTGTAGATGATAGTGAAACACCTTTAAAGCAAAGACTAGAATCGCTTGGTAAGGTGCTTGGAACGGCTGCTTTAATTATTTGCTTGGTGATATTTTTAGTAGGTTATTTCTTATATCATAGAGAGCCGTTAGAAATGTTTATGACTGCTGTCAGCCTTGCTGTTGCTGCAATTCCAGAGGGCCTTCCTGCGATTTCTACCATTGTTTTATCGCTTGGCGTGCAGAGAATGGTAAAAAGAAATGCTATTATTCGTACGTTACCATCGGTTGAAACACTTGGTAGTGCTACTGTTATTTGTTCTGATAAGACGGGAACATTAACCCAAAACAGAATGACAGTAGAGAAAGTTTATTTTAACCATGAAAGTGTAAGTAGCATAGATAGTACTTCTCTTACCAGTGAACATTATCGTTTATTACTGCATTCTATGTCGCTTTGTAATGATTCTAAAATCAAAATGGAGGGAGATAGTGTTAAGGTTACTGGGGATCCTACAGAAACAGCATTAGTGGATTTAGGGCTTAAGAGCAGTTTATCCAAAGATGATTTAGAGAAAAGTTTTGTTCGTGCTGCTGAGATTCCTTTTGATTCTGAAAGAAAGCTTATGACCACGGTACATGCTATAAATGCAGAAAAAATAGAGAAAAATACAGCATTAGAACTTTTGGATGGTGCGAATGGAAAATATGTGGTATATACCAAAGGTGGTGTAGATGAGCTTTTAGCAAGATGCACTAAGATAAGGTTAAATAATAATGATGAGGAACTTACTAAATCTCATATAGAAGAAATCTTAAAGGTAAATGATGAATATGCAGGGAATGCTTTGAGAGTGCTTGCCATGGCTTATAAGGTGATTGATGAAATTCCTGTTAAAGAAAATATAGATTCTTTAGAAAGTAATTTAACTTATATTGGTATGGTGGGAATGATTGACCCTGCTAGACCAGAGGTAAAGAGTGCTGTAGAAACCTGTGCGGAAGCTGGTATTAGGCCAGTTATGATTACTGGTGACCATAAGGCTACTGCCATTGCCATCGCCAAGGAAATTGGAATCTTAAGAGAAGGTGATAAGGCTATTACAGGAGCAGAACTAGAAGAGATGTCACAGGAAGAGTTAGAAAAGAATGTAACGGAATATTCTGTGTATGCGCGAGTATCACCAGAACATAAGGTACGAATTGTTAAGGCATGGAAGGCTCATGATGAGATAGTTGCCATGACGGGAGATGGAGTTAATGATGCCCCGGCCTTAAAGGCGGCAGATATTGGTGCTGCTATGGGAATGGCTGGAACGGATGTGGCGAAAGAGGCAGCAGATGTTGTTTTAACAGATGATAATTTTGCTACGATTGTTTCTGCTGTAGAAGAGGGAAGAAGAATTTATGATAATATTGTAAAGGCAGTTGCTTATTTACTTTCTGCTAATATTGGAGAAATTATTACCTTATTTGTAGCTACCATGCTTGGATGGGTGGTAGAACCACTTCTTCCAATTCATATTCTTTGGATTAATTTAGTAACAGACAGCTTACCAGCACTTGCACTTAGTGTGGATCCAGCTGAAAATAATATTATGAACAGAAAAGCAAAGAAGAATAATAACATGTTTACTAAGGGAATGATTTGGAGAGTCATTTATCAAGGAATCATGATTGGTGGACTAACACTATTGGCATTTGGACTTGGCTGTAACTTTAATTTTGCATCATTAGAAGCAAATCCAGAAATTGCCATGAGAGCACAGACAATGGCATTTTCAGTGCTTGCTTTAAGTGAACTTGTTCATGTATTTAATTTACGTTCGAATAAAGATCCAATGTATAAAGTTGGCTGGTTAACAAATAAAATTTTACTTGGTGCCATTGCTATTTCTGCATCACTAATGATTATTGTTCTTGCTATACCGGGATTACGTGAAATCTTTAAAGTGGCAACACTTGGTTTAAGAGAAATTGGCATCATAGCTGGGCTTTCTATTGCACCGCTTGTGATTGTGGAGATATTTAAATTGCTTAAGATTAATACGATTCAGGAAGATTAAAAAGGTAACAAATAGGGGACGGAGGAAAAAGTGTTTCCTCCGTCCCTTACTTGTTACCTTTTTTGAATTGCATAAAAAAATCAGTCTAACAAAAGCAGTTAGACTGATTGGTGCGGGTGAGAGGACTTGAACCCCCACGTCTGAGACACTAGATCCTAAGTCTAGCGCGTCTGCCAGTTCCGCCACACCCGCATATCCTTGCGGACAGTTATTATATTAGCACATTTTTATGTACTATGTCAAGACTTAATATGAAAAAACTCAATTTGATTATTTTTATTAACATAATTATTGATTTTGAAACTATTTGCCTATATAATAGGGGCAAGGGGGGACTCGATTTTATGGACAAAAAACTAATCTTGGGAGTGTTTGTAGTCATCTGTGCCATTGCAATTGGTTTACATATTGGAATGAATGATCAAAATTTTATAAAAGTAGAAACATCTTCTCAACAGGTTTTGACAGATGAATCTGTAACGCTTGAAAATAGCATAGAGTCTGGTGAAATGGTAGCGAAGGATAATACTTTAGAAAATTCACCAACACCTATTGGTAAGCAAAAAGAAAAATATATTCCTGAATCTGTTAAGGCGGTATATGCCACGGGTTGGGTGATGGGTACTCCATCGCTTAGAAAATCCATGATAGAATCTTTGAAAGAAAACGGTTTTAATGCGATTGTTATTGATATTAAAGATGAGGCTGGACAACTAACTTATGATTCTAAAGTCCAAACGGCTGTTGATATCAAGGCTTCTAAGACCATGGTAAGAGATATTGTGAGTGTGATTAATGAATTAAAAGAAAATGATATATTTGTGATTGGCAGGATTGTAACTTTTAAGGACCCAATATATGCTTTAAAAGTAGATTCTGCGGCGTATAAGATGGAGGATGGTTCCACATGGAAGGATTATGGTGGAAGAAGTTGGCCAAATCCTTATAATGAAGAATCATGGGAGTATCCAATAGCGCTTGCAAAAGAGGCTGCTGAGCTTGGATTTCAGGAGATTCAGTTTGATTATATTCGTTTTCCATCCTCGGAAGGAAAAGTGAAAAATATTGCGTTTGGGTTTGATTCTGCAACCAAGAGTAAAGCGGACGTGATATGCGGATTTTTAGAAAAGGTAATGGAAGAACTTAGTGGGTACAATATTCCTGTATCGGCAGATGTGTTTGGAATTACCACGAAAAGAGATGGAGACTTTGAAAATATCGGTCAAGATTTTGCAAGAATTGCTAATATTGTGGATATTGTTTGTCCAATGGTTTATCCATCGCATTATGCGAATAATGAATATAAAATTGCAAGACCGGATAAGAATCCGTATGACATTATCTATTATTCACTTTCCGATGCCATGAAGAGGCTGGAAAGTTATGATATTAAGGAAAATAGTGTTGAAGTTGAAACAGAAAATGAAGAGGCTGCGGAAGTTGTAGAGGGTGTAGAAAGTGCAGATAGTTCAGATAGTGCAGAAGGCGTTATTGTGCAGGAAAACAGCGCGGAATTAAGCATAAGTGAAGCTGGCAGTATTGAATATGTGCAAGAGGATATACAGGTAAACAATGAAGTGGTGGAGGAAGAAGAAAATAAAGGAAGGATAAGGGCAGATAATATAGAGGCTTTGAAAAAATACGGTGTTAGAATAAGACCATATCTTCAGGATTTCACGGCAAGCTGGCTTGGAAAAGGAAATTATTTAACATATGGGGAAGAAGAAGTAAGAGAGCAGATTCAAGCATCATATGATTTAGGAATAGAAGACTTTTGTCTGTGGGATCCTAGCAATAAGTACTGCTTTTCAGCATTAAAACTTGTGGAGCAAGAACAATAGGCTTGGTGTTTTTGGGGATGTTTTTGGGGATGTTTTTGGGGACACCTTCCAAAAACATCATCAATAAAACAAGGAACTCTAGCACATTCGCTAGAGTTCCTTGTTTTTTGTGATGGAGCTTGTGTTTGGAGCAGATAACGGGAATCGAACCCGCATCCTAGGCTTGGGAAGCCCATGTTCTACCACTAAACTATATCTGCATTAAAATACCCCGCAATGGCCGTTAGTTGAGCAGATTTAAGAGCCTGCTTACACAGGTGGGTGCTATCTCTTTATACCTTCAGGCTTCTCAGTGAATAAATTGACCAAGCATGCACACAGGTTCAAGAAGTATTGGCTCCCTTTAATCAATCTGTTGGTTCTAAATAAAACTCAACAAGACGTACCCTGTAGGGTTAATATAATTATACCATAGAAATCATCGAAAGCAAATAGTTTCATACACAAAAAATAGACAAAATTTTGCCATAATTTATTGCTAAGAAATTTATTTAATGATAAAATATTTTTGCAGTCAGGAGTTTTCCTGTTGTCAGATATTTAAAATGGATTTTTGAATTTAAATCCATCGTGTAAAATAAACTATTTTACATATAAATATCTTATGCATATAACTATTAGGGGGTTGTTTCTTAAAATAATTATTTCAGAGCAGGTCTAGTAGTTTTAACATTTGCTGTTTTTGTTTTAATGTTTATAGAGATTGTATTCACGGATTGCTATGAGCACTAAAATGAAAAGGGAGTTTCTTTATAAAGGTGTGGAAATTGCACTTTCATATTTCGCGAAAAATGAGCTTGGAATTTTGGTGACTAGATAGTGACAATGGTTCGGATAAAAAGAACTTAGAATGGCGGCTTTAAATGTTACAATAAAAATGTTGATCATTGGTTAAAATCCTCCGAATGATTAGTAGGTGTTAAGTGCATAGGAATATTTTGATAGGTTTGTCCACAAAACGTTGATTATGCTTAATTTATGTTTTGTGGGCAAATCTTTTGCTTTAAAACTATTGACTTTCGGGTATAAAACTTTGTATAATAGCACATGAAGAGTTTTTAGGAGGTTTTTTGGTGAAAAAGAAGTTACTTGGCAAAATAGGAAACTCTGAAGAAGACCCACAAAATGAAATTGACAGAGAATACCTTAAAAGAATCAAAATGGGTGATGAGCTTGCTTTAAATGAAATCATGGAAAAGTACAAAAGTTTTGTTTATTTAAAAGCAAAGCCATTTTTCATTGTCGGTGCAGAAAAGGAAGATATCATTCAGGAAGGAATGATAGGTTTATTTAAGGCAATCAAAGGATATAATGAGGACAAAGAAGCATCGTTTAAAGCATTTGCAGACCTTTGTGTGAGAAGACAAATTATGACTGCCATTAAAACTGCCACCAGGCAAAAGCATATTCCATTAAATTCTTATCTTTCTCTTAATAAATCTGCTTTTGATGATGAGGAGGATAGAACCGTTATTGATATGCTTGATATGGAAGTAGTTCCTGATCCACTTGACACCATCACCACCAAAGAAACTTATGAAAAACTTGAAACAAAGATGAATGAAGTACTTAGTGATTTTGAGTTAAATGTCTTAAATGAGTACTTAAAAGGCTGTTCCTATTCTGAAATTGCAACCGCTTTAGATTCTCATGTAAAGGCTGTGGATAACGCCGTTCAAAGAATCAAAAAGAAAGTAGAAAAACATTTGAATACAGAATGGTAAAATGGCTAAAATAGTCATGGAAATGCTTGTATAGCTCAGTTGGCAGAGTGCGTCCTTGGTAAGGACGAGGTCACGGGTTCGACTCCCGTTACAAGCTCCAATAATGAATCTGTTCGAACTCCGTCAAAAAGGGACGTCCATTTTTGACGGAGTTTTGATTTTGGTTAATAGGGGGACTATATTTCAAAAATATGTTTAGTTATGAGCAATTTATGTTACGTCAAAAAAGACTGTCCCGTTTTGACGGACGAATTGTTTTGACGAATCGTTTTGACGAAAAAATATCAAAAGTTCCTTGAGAAATCAAGGAACTTTTGATATAATCTAACCGTGATAAAAATCATCATCATATTTTGTTATGGAGTGGTGCCGAAGCGGTCATAACGGCGTAGATCGGAAATCTATTGGTGGCGCAAGCTGCACGTGGGTTCGAATCCCACCCACTCCGCCAAAATTTCATAGGAGTTCAATGATTGTTTGTGAACAAAAAATACAAGTTAATCTATCATATGAATTTCCAAAAAAGGTAGTGCAAAAAGGTGATTTATTCACCTTTTATGTTATTTTAAGGGGGATTTTTATGAAGAAAAATTTTAAAATAATACTAACAAGTGTGATTATTGGAATGCTTATTGGTGGAGCTACATTTGTTGCTGCAGATGCTAGTGTACAGGCCATCTTGAATGGTCAAATAAAGGTGACATTAGATGGAGAGCTTCAGGAATTTAGAGATGAATCTACAAATGCGGTACAGCTTCCCCTTACTTATAGAGATAGAACCTATTTGCCAATGAGAACACTGGCAAACCTGGTGGGGGTTTCTGTAGATTATGATGCTACAACTAATACAGCAATTTTGAAAACGGGGGAGAATCATACCCTTGAAATGAAAGAAATCAAAAAGGCATTATTGGATAATGACTGGGTGAGAGAAAACCTTTATTTAAAAGGTTCTTATGATGTTTGGCACACAGATATTTGGTTTGAGCCAATGGCAAATGGAACTGTTTTTACAGAGGTAAAATCTTATTATAGCAGTGGTTATGCATTAGAATATTTTTTGATTTATTATCAAGATGATAAGGTAAAAGCAAAATCAATAGAAGTAAATCATTCAGAGGATAATCCAGGTGTAATTTCTTATGAGGTGGATAGAGAAAAATCCATTGTTTGCAGAGATAGCTTTATAGTTGGAACGGATGTTAAGACCTACTATTCCATTAATAGTCAGTTTGATTTAGAAGAATTTACATATTTTAGGCGTGTGGAATATGCTTTTGACCCTTCTGAGAGGGTATATGAAAATGGGGATTTGATTATTGATTATGATATTAATATTGAAGGATTCACTTTGAGTGGAAGAACTAGATTTTCACCATTTATCTGGAGTATTGAAAGGTATGAGAAGCAGTATAATTTTGTGTGGATTAGAACACCACTAACGGAAGAAAATCTTCAGAATTTGTATTAATATGTGCTAAAAAATACATAGGAGTATGATTCATGAATTATTTATTGACTTTTTTAGAGGGATTTGCAAGTTTTATTTCTCCTTGCATCTTACCCATGGTGCCAATCTATATTTCTTATTTTGCAGGAAATTCAGAAAATAAAAAGGGAAAAACGTTATTGCATGCCATTGCCTTTGTTCTTGGTTTCACATTAGCATTTGTGGCATTTGCAGTGCTAGCAAGTTCCCTTGGGGTTTTGCTTAGCTCAGCTACAAAATATATTAAAATTGTTTTTGGAATACTGATTATTCTTTTTGGGCTGAATTATCTGGGCATTTTTCGCATTGGTTTCTTGAATAGAAGCATTGCGCTGGAAACAGACCTCAAGAAGATGAATTTTGGAAAGGCTTTTTTATTTGGACTTTTGTTTTCTATTAGTTGGACACCTTGCGTGGGCGCTTTTTTATCATCTGCGCTATTATTGATTGCTAAACAGCAAGATATGCTAAAAGGGATTATTTTGATTTTGTTATATTCTATTGGTCTGGGAATTCCTTTTGTGATTTCTGCGTTGATTATTGAGAAACTGAAGAGTACCTTTGCATTCATTAAGAAACATTATGGGGTGATTCAAAAAATATCAGGAATCATTTTGATTGCAATGGGAATTTATGTGATATTTTTCTAGGAAGGGTGAAGAGATGAAAAGCAAGTTAAGTGTGTTGGTTTTTATTGCCTTTTTTATCATTGGTCTGGTTGGGGCAAACTATGTTTTAAATCATTTTGATAATCTTCAAAATGATGTTTTAAGTAAGAATGATGGTAATCCGATGATGGATATACAAGAGGAGTCTTCCTCTGGAACTTCTACTGATATTTTTGATAGCAATAGTAATAACGTGTTGGATGAAGAAAGTGTGATAAAAGTAAATGCTGATAATTTTGAAGAGGAAGTTTTAAAGAGTACGCAAAAAGTGTTAGTTGATTTTTATGCAGATTGGTGTGAGCCTTGTAACTTACTCTCACCACTTGTAGCAGAGGTTGCAAAAGAACATAGTGACGTTAAATTTGTGAAAGTGGATACAGATGAAAACGAAAAGCTTGCTAATCAGTATGGAGTTGTTTATATTCCTACATTAGTTTTGATAGAAAATGGAGATGTAGTGAATAGGTCGGTAGGATATATTGAAAAAGCGGAAATTGAAAACTTGATTAAATAGATGAAATTGTTTTTTTATGAAAGGTGAAATAGGAGTTGTTCATGTATGATAAATACGTTTCATGAAATCATTCAAGAAATATGTGATGAGAATCAAATTCGATATAGTTTTTTATCCAAAGATTGGGTTATTATGCTAGAAAAAGAGGGAAAGACTAGATTTATTGCAGGATATAAATTTGATTTAAACTCTCACGGTATTGGATTAGTTGCAGATGATAAATATGCTTTATATGAAGTGTTAAAAAGTAAGAAAATTCCTGTGATTGAGCATAACATTGTTTATCGTCCAACAAATCATTTGGATTATGCTATTGGCTGTAATTCGTATGAATATGTCAAAGAATATTTTCTAAAAAATCATCAACATATTGTCATAAAACCTAACGATGGCAGTTGTGGTAAAAATGTGTTTCATGTTACTAACATCAATGAAATAGATGCCATTCTAGATAAAATTTTTGTGAAGCATTATTCTATTAGTATTTGTCCTTTTTATGATATCAAACATGAATATCGAGCAATTATGCTAAATGGAGAATTGGAACTATTATATGCCAAATACTTGCCTGTTGTGGTAGGAGATGGGACAAAAACTATAAGACAATTATTGGTGGAGTGGAATCATAATTATTTCATAGATAAATTGAAGGATGATAAGTATGATAAGGTTCTTCCGGCAGGAGAAAAATTTGAATATAACTGGAAGTTTAACTTATCTCAAGGGTCTATTGCTAGAAAAGTAGAAGATCCATTATTGGCAACAAAAATCACTACCCTTGCCCAGAGGGTTTGTAAAGAAATCGATATTAGATTCGGCAGTATTGATATCATTGAAACCGCAAAGGGAGAGCTATTTGTCTTGGAGGTCAATAGTGGTGTCATGACAGAGGGATATCTTAACCTTCATAAGGAAGAATATCCAGTGGTTAAGAAGATTTATCAAAAGGCCATTGAAAGCTTATTCCTTGAAAAATAAAGATTGAAATTTATGTAAACGCATGATATAATCTGCTTGTTAAGGTAACATTTGTATGTTAATTTCCTGTTTGAACGAATGAGAGATAGGAGGAGTAGCATGTGTAAAGGCAGAGAAAATCTTTTTGTCAGTCGGATGGAATCTTGTTTGGAGGAAACAATAGGAAAGGGATATTTGGGAAAGCCCTGTGCAAAAAGGATTAAACCCCTTATTCAGGATTTTTATGAAAAATGCGTACACTATGTTGAGATGTGGTTTGGAACAGATGTCTGCTGGCATTTTGAAGGTATTTTTGATATTACCAAATATCTGGCAGCGAATACTAGGGATTATCAAAAACTGTCGGATGCTGATTTTGAGTCTTTGAAAAAAATCTTCTCTGAATTGGATAGTCTCTTGGAAGAGACTGACAATACTGCATGGGCGTGTAGAACAAATCTGAACTGTGATAGGATGATTGATTTTCGGTATAAGATTAGTTGTCTTAGTGAAATGATTTGCAAAAATATGGCTGGTATGCATGATTCAGAAGAGGACCATCAGCATTATCGAGATGGAATGATTTTTCAAAACTATGAGAATCTCTGGAAAGTGATTCATCGCGTGAATACGGATTGGTTGGAACTTTGTCATAGAGGCTTTTCACTCAAATTGTTTTATTCTTTTTGGGATTCTTTCCAATATGATAGACAAAATGGTACGGAAAAGTTGGAAGATGAAAAGTTTCAGATGTTTATGGATGTATTAGATGGCAAAATGAAAGTGGTACCTGTTTATCAGTATATGCCAATCTCTTATCAAGTGGTGGATAAAGAGTTTGAGGGACATATTGTCACGGAAACAGAATATCAAAATAATTATCAGACATATTGCATGCAATCAGGAAATATGAATGGGGACGCTTGTTAAGGGCGTCTCTTTTTGTTCTGATTCATGCTTGTTTAGGAGCAACTTTTTCTTTTCACTTGCATATATTTGAAATTAGGATATAATAAATCTAGGCTAACCAAGAATATTTTAAGGAGGGTAGGGTGTATTATTTTAGCGCATGGACAAAGGAAAGGAGGAAAATGATTTCCTTTGTTGACGAGGTTAGGGCTTATCGAATAATCAGCGGATGGTCCTACGGCATACTTACTGTCGTTAAGTACTGGCAAAAACACATGGTGACATGTGAACAGATACAGTATGAGTAGTTGTTAGCCAAATAAATGATAATTTAATACAGAGAGGAGATTTTATCATGTGTGGCATCGTGGGATACATAGGCAGTAAAAGCGCAGAAAATGTTTTAATTTCTGGGCTTAGAAGGCTTGAGTATAGAGGTTATGATTCATGTGGCATAGCAACGATTCATGATGGTAAGTTTGCGGTTAGTAAAACAACCAAAAGAATTGATGATTTGGAATCGAATTTGAAAGAGGATGTGAGTACGATTGGTATTGGGCATACAAGGTGGGCAACTCATGGGGCAGCAACCATCGCAAATGCACACCCTCATGTTAGTAACTCTGAAAAATTTATCGTTGTTCATAATGGAATTATCGAAAATTATGTTGCACTAAAAGAGTTATTAAAGGAGAAAGGATTCCAGTTTTATTCGGATACAGATACAGAGGTAATCCCAAACTTAATTGAAATGAATTATGACGGAGATTTATTAAAAGCTGTCAAAAAGACAACCGATATGTTAGAGGGCAGTTTTGCACTTGGCATTTTGGATAAAGATGATTCATCTACACTTGTGGCAACAAGAAGAAATAGTCCGCTCATTATTGGAGTGGGGGAAGGTGAGAATTTTATTGCATCTGATTTTTCTGCTATTGTCAAGTATACAAATCAAATTGATATTTTAGAAAATGATCAGTTTGCGGTATTGAAGAAAGATGAAGTTGATTTTTATGATAATGATTTAAAAGAATATCATTTAGAGTCCCAAAGGGTAGATATTAGTGATGAAGATATTGAAAAAAATGGTTATTCGCATTACATGCTAAAGGAAATTCATGAAAATACTAGCACAATCAAGAATACATTAGACCATTATATTTCTGGTGATCAAATCTGTTTTGATCTTCAGCTATCAGAGGAAGAATTAGAAAATATCCAGCAGATTCATATTGTGGCATGCGGAACCGCTACTCATGCTGGTTTGAACGGAAAAAATATCATTGAAAAATTGGCAAGAATTCCGGTAAATGTTGTAGCAGCATCGGAATTCCGCTATCAAAATCCAATTTTATCTCCAAATGATCTAGTCATTTTTATTAGTCAGTCAGGGGAAACAGCGGATACCATAGCATCGATTGAACTTGTGAAAGAAAGAGGTGTTAAGTTTCTTTCTATTGTGAATGTACCAAATAGCACGATTGATAGAATGAGTGAAAATGTATTATTCACAAAGGCGGGGCCTGAGATTGCAGTTGCTTCTACAAAGGCTTATGTGGCACAGGTTTGCGTTTTGGATTTGTTTGCCATATTCTTGGCAGATAAATTGCATAGAGCGGATAGAAGATTTTTACAGGAGCTTTTGGATGAATTAAAAAATATTCATACGAAAGTAGAAATGGTGCTAGAAGAGGATGATCAATATTTGGCTTATGCGAAGAAAATAGTTGGTGATAAAGATATTTTCTATTTGGGCAGAGGTGTTGATTATTACACAGCCCAAGAAGGGTCATTGAAACTAAAAGAAATTTCGTATATTCATTCGGAAGCCATGCAACTTGGTGAATTAAAACATGGTTCTATTGCTCTCATGGAAAAAGGAATTCATACCATTGTTTTGTGTACAGAGGAAAGCTTAGTGGGGAAAGTGATTAGCAATATCAAAGAAATTAAGGCACGTGATGCAGAGGTACTTTTGGTTAGTAACCTAAATATCACGGAGGAAGTTTATGATGATATGATTCATCTGCCAGCAGTGAATGAATTGCTTTCTCCTATCGTTGCAGTTATTCCGTTGCAACTGATTGCCTATCATGTGGCTGTATTGAAAAATTTAGATGTAGATAAGCCAAGAAACTTGGCAAAATCGGTTACAGTTGAGTAGAAAAGCAAGGAGGAAAAGAAGATGCAAAATGTTACTATACCGGAATTATTCGATTTGGATAAAACTATTGCCAAGGAGCTGTTTGTAGATAAAACATATCCGTGGGAAGTTTTAGCACATATCAAAGAATACATCATGGCGCTTGGAAAGCGTTTGCCAGCAGATAAATTTGAAGAGGTAGAAGAGAATGTCTGGATTGCAAAATCTGCGGTTGTTTTTGAGAGTGCTTATATTGCAGGTCCTTGTATTATTGATGAAGGAGCAGAAATCAGGCATTCGGCATTTATTCGTGGTAGTGCTATTATAGGAAAAAATTGTGTGGTTGGAAATTCTACAGAATTAAAAAATGCGATTCTTTTTGATAATGTGCAAGTTCCTCATTTTAATTATGTGGGAGATTCTATTCTTGGCTTCAAATCTCACATGGGAGCAGGGGCGGTTACTAGCAATGTGAAAAGTGATAAAACATTAGTTACCGTAAAGGATATGACATCTCATGAAAAAATAGAAACCGGTCTTAAGAAATTTGGTGCCATGCTTGGGGACCATGTAGAGGTTGGATGTAATAGCGTGCTTTGTCCAGGCAGTGTGATTGGAAGAAATACGAATATTTATCCAACAAGCATGGTGAGAGGCGTGATAGCGGCAAATTCCATTTATAAGAATAAGACGGAGATTGTGGACAAAAAAGGATGAAATTAGGAAGGAGTATTTTATGGGAAGATTGTTTGGAACAGATGGTGTGAGGGGAATTGCTAATAAGGATTTAACCCCAGAGCTTGCTATGAATTTAGGAAGAGCAGCAGCAATGGTGCTATCTAGCAATGCAAGACGTAGACCACTTTTTGTTATTGGAATGGATACAAGAATATCGTCAGAAATGTTATCATCGTCCATTACTGCAGGACTTTGCAGTGTGGGAGCAGATGTCTTAGTTTTGGGAGTGGTACCAACTCCAGCTGTTGCCTATTTGATTGGAAAGTATAAGGCAGATGCAGGAGTAATGATTTCAGCATCGCATAATTCAGCAGAATATAATGGAATCAAGATGTTTAGTGGAGATGGATACAAGCTTCCAGATGAACTAGAGGAGCAGATAGAAGATATCGTGTTAAATGATAGAAAAGCAGAAGAGACTTATCTTGGAGAAAATGTAGGAAAAGTTACTTATATGACAACTGCCAAGAAGGACTATATTGATCATTTAAAGAGCACTCTTCCTAATTCGCTAGATGGGTTAAAAATTGCAGTTGACTGTGCAAATGGCAGTGCGAGTGTGACTGCCAAAGATTTAATGGAACAGTTAGGAGCAGAGGCTACCATTCTTTATAGTGAGCCAGATGGAATCAACATCAATGAAAAATGTGGTTCTACACATATTGAAGCATTATCAAAATATGTTGTGGAAAATAAGATGGATTTGGGTGTTGCGTTTGATGGCGATGCTGACAGGTGTCTTTGTGTGGATGAGAATGGTGATTTAATAGACGGTGACCAAATCATGGCTATCTGTGCACACGATATGCAAGAAAGAGGTAGGCTTGCTAAGAATACAGCGATAGGTACCATTATGACAAACTTAGGCTTTATTAAGTTTTGTGAGGCCAATAATATGAACTTTATTGCCACAAAGGTTGGAGATAAGTTTGTATTAGAGGAAATGCTTTTGGAGGAATATAATTTTGGTGGAGAGCAGTCGGGACACATTATCTTTAGAGATTTTGCCACTACGGGTGATGGAGAACTGACAGCCATTCAACTATTGAGCCTTGTAAAAAGGTCTGGAAAAAAGCTATCAGAACTTGCCAATATTATGAAAAAATACCCGCAAGTATCTATTAATGTTGAAGTTTCTAAAGAGGCAAAGGTGAAGTTCTATACCAATAATATTGTCAAAGAAGCCATAGAAAATGCAAAACAAAGACTTGCAGATAAGGGAAGAATTGTGGTAAGACCTTCTGGCACGGAGCCAAAGATTAGAGTAATGGTAGAGTGTAATGAAGAAAAACTCATGAATGAAGTGGCAGAAGAAGTTGCCGAGATTATCCAAAAAGAGTTAGGTAACAAATAGAAGCATCGTATAATATCGTATAATAAAGAAAATTTTGGTAATAATACCTCTAGATGAGAAATCTGGAGGTGTTTTTTATGAATTTTATCAAAAAATATAAAGCTGAAATATTAGTGAGTGTAGGTGCATTACTGGCTGGAGTGCTATCATTTTTTATTACACTAAGTGTCTATCCCGTCAATCCGTCCAATGATTTTGGAAACAATGTGACATTCAGTGATGATGAGGTAAGGGTTGCCAAAAATGAAATAAAAGTTCCGGTGGTGGGTGAAAATAAAGAAAATGCTAAAAATCATGATGATGCTTTAGAAGAGGATATTGCAAGTGGACAAACCGTGATAGAAGAGGCAGATATGGAATTAACGAGTGGGGAGATACTGGTTGTGGTAAATGAACTTGCAATGGAAGAAAGGGAAATTGAGAGTACTCCTAATCAAATAGAAGAAATACAACAGGCAGAGATTCAAGAAGTGGTGGTTGCTAAAGAGGAAGAACCTGCTAATGATATGATTGAAGCGATTTCCAAAAATGCGGAGATAACGATTGGACTACCAATTAGTGGAGATATCATTTTAGAATTTGCAAAAGATAAATTAGTATACTCTGAGACATTGGAAGAATGGATTACGCATGATGGTATCGATATTGCTGGCAATGTAGCAGACCCTGTAAAAGCAGTACTTGCAGGGACTGTAGAAAGTATCAAGATGGATCCTAGGTATGGAAATACCATTATCATCAGACACAATGATCACTTGAAAACGGTATATGCAAATGTATCCACATTGGATTTAGTATATGCAGGAAAAGAAGTGGAGGAAGGAGAAATCATTTCCGGTGTTGGAGCAGGTTTTGGATTTGAAAGCAAGGAGGGGCCGCATGTGCATTTTGAAGTGATAGAGTCTGGGCAAGTAAGGGAACCATAATTTTTTAAAAAGAATACTTGAGTGCATTCCAATATGGGAATGCACTTTTTCTAATGAATTTATGTTTTTTCATTGACAAATGTTCTCAACCATACTATAATGTTAACCGGAGTTAACAAGCCCGAAATAACTTTATTTTCAGGATATTGATTGGAAAGATAGAAAGAGGTAAAAGAAATGATTTCAAAATCAAATGAGGAATATCTGAAAACGATGTATATTTTACAAAAGCAATTAGGAAATATACGCGTTACGGATATTGCCAATAAAATGAATTGCTCAAAACCTAGTGTGAATAAGGCTTTGAATAACTTAAAAGATAGTGGCTTAATCCTGTATGAAACGTATGGACCTATTGAACTGACAAAAGAGGGAGAAGAACTGGCTAAAAAAATTCTAGAGGCGTATGATATTGTTTATGTTTTTCTGAAAGATGTGTTGAACATGGAAGAAAGCATTGCAAAAGAAGACGCGGAAAGAATGAAATCGTCTATAACGGATGATACTATTAATAGCCTGGCAAAATATGTACATAAAGTGCTGGATTTAGGCAGTTTAGATTGTGATTATGATGTGAATAAGGAATTATGCAGGTCATGTGTCAGAAGAGTAAGAACTGTGGTGCACAATCAATAGTAATGACTGTTATGTAAGGGATATGAGAAAAAGGAGAGAATCAAAGTGAGTGAAAAATTATTAGAAGTAAAAGATTTATATGTCAATACAGAGGATAAAGAAATTTTAAAAGGAATTAATTTAACCATGAATAAGGGCGAAATTCATGTTATTATGGGCCCTAATGGTTCTGGAAAAACCACAACTGCGAATGCAATTTTCAATAATCCTGGGTACCAAAAGGCAGGAGGAAGCATAAACTTTAATGGAGAAGATATTACAAATTTGAAAACAGATGAGATTGCTAGACGTGGTGTTTTCATGTCTTTTCAGCTTCCAGAAGAGATTCCAGGGGTTTCTGTCACTAACTTTTTAAAGTTTGCAAAAAATAAGATTACAGGAAAGCCAGTCAAAATTTTTGAATTTAAAGCAGAGCTTAAAAAATATATGGAAGAGCTTCATATCAATCCAGAGTATGCAGAAAGAAGCTTGAATGTTGGCTTCTCTGGTGGAGAAAAAAAGAAAAATGAGATTCTTCAAATGCTAGTTTTAGATCCAAAGTTTGCTATCCTTGATGAAACAGATTCTGGTCTTGATGTGGATGCAATTAGAACGGTATCAAGAGGCATCGAACTTTTCAAAAATGAGGAGAATGCTGTGCTTATCATCACTCATAACACTAAGATTTTAGAGTATTTGAAAGTAGACTATGTACATGTCTTAGTGGATGGAAAGATTGTAACTACAGGAAGTGCAGAGCTTGCAAGGCAAATTGAAAAAGAAGGATATGAAAAATATAAAGGATAATTTTTCTTGAAGAAAGGATAATAGGTAAAAATGGCAAAAACAAATCTGGAAGAGATTAATAGAAATATTTATGATATTAGAAACGAAGATAATTATGATTATAAAATTAAAAAGGGATTAACCCCAGAAATTATTGCGGAGATATCGGCTCAAAAAAATGACCCGGAGTGGATGAGAGAGTTTAGGCTAAAAGCTTTAGAAGTATATAACAGCTTGGAGCTTCCAACTTGGGGGCCTGATATTTCAGAACTAAATATGGATGAGATTGCCACTTATGTAAGACCAAAAACAAAACTTTCTAGCTCGTGGGATGATGTTCCTGATGATATTAAAAATACTTTTGATAAATTAGGCATTCCGGATGCAGAAAAGAAATCTCTTGCAGGAGTGGGTGCCCAATATGATTCAGAAGTTGTTTATCATAGCATGAAGGAAGAACTGATTAAACAAGGAGTTATTTATACCGATATGGAAACTGCAGTAAGAGAGTATCCAGAACTTGTGAAAGAACATTTTATGAAATGTGTTCCAGTTTATGATCATAAATTTGTGGCACTTCATGGTGCCGTTTGGTCAGGTGGTTCCTTTGTTTATGTTCCAAAGGGTGTGAAAGTGGACATTCCACTTCAATCGTATTTTAGGCTTAATTCTCCAGAATCTGGTCAGTTTGAACATACTTTAATTATTGTGGATGAAGGGGCATCGCTTCATTTTATTGAAGGATGTAGTGCACCAAAATATAATAAGGTAAATCTTCATGCTGGTTGCGTGGAATTATATGTTAAAGATAATGCTTACCTAAGATATTCTACCATTGAGAACTGGTCTAAGAACATGCTTAACTTGAATACTAAAAAAGCAATCGTAGGAAAAAATGCTCAGGTGGATTGGGTTACAGGTTCTTTTGGATCAAAAATTTCCATGCTTTATCCAATGAGTATTTTAAATGGAGAGGGAGCAAAAACAGAATACACAGGAATTTCTTTTGCAGGAAAAGGTCAGAATTTAGACAATGGATTTAAAGTTGTGCATAATGCAGAAAACACATCAAGCATTGTCAATGCAAAGTCAATTTCCAAAAATGGTGGTAAATGTACTTATAGGTCACTTGTTAGAATTGGAGAAAATGCAAAAAATTCAAAAGCGTTAGTATCGTGTGAATCATTAATGCTTGATGATATTTCTATTTCAGATACCATTCCTGTGAATGATATTAGAAATGATGAGGTAGAGTTTTCTCATGAGGCTAAGATTGGTAAGATAAGCGATAAAACAATTTTCTATTTGATGTCAAGAGGGTTATCGGAAGAAGATGCTAAGGCAATGATTGTAAGAGGTTTTGCTTATCCAATCTCCAAAGAACTGCCTGTGGAATATGCTGTAGAAATGAACAATTTAATTAATTTAGAACTAGAGGGGGCAATTGGATAATGGATCACTTAAAATTAAATGAAACTCCAGTGAGAACTTCAAAAAACTTTAATATCAATAACATCAAACTTGAAAATGTTAATATCCCTGAAGATGCTGGAGAATTTAAAAATGTGAAGATATATTCGGAAGGTGAAAACATTCATTATTCCAATCATGTGAGCACAGCCAATCTTGTGTATGGTATATCCCAAAACTTTGCAGAGATGTTAAACCAAAGGGCAAATCAAAATATTGGGATTCATATTGAGTCTGGTTACTGTAGTACCATTCATATTGATTTTACATTTGATAAGAATAATTTGAATTTGCTTGATAATATTGAAATTTTGGCAGATGCTGGTGCAAAGGCAAATGTTATCATTAAGTACAAAACGTTAGAGGATTTGGAATATTTTCATAATGGAATGATAAGATTATTTGCCAAAGAAAATTCACAGGTGAATGTAATATTTGTTAATTTTATCAATACAAAATCCAATCATTTTGTTAGTATCCAAAATGATTTTGAAGCAAATAGCAAGGTGAAATATACCATTGTTGATTTTGGCGGAAAGAATAGTGTTACTAATTATTATGCTAATTTGCTTGGGGATTCTTCTGAAAATATGGTGAGAACCATTTATTTAGGTAAAGAAAATCAACTAATTGATTTGAACTATATTGGAGAATTAAGAGGGAAAAAAGCCTCTATTAATATTGACGTACAAGGTGCACTTAAAGATGTTGCCAAGAAACATTTTAAGGGAACCATTGACTTTAAGAAGGGTTCCAAAAAATCAAAAGGCGATGAAAATGAATTTTGTATGTTGCTTTCTGATACTGCAAGATCTTTAGCATTACCAATGCTTCTATGTTCTGAAGAGGATGTGGAAGGAAATCATGCAAGCAGTGCAGGAAAAGTGGGAGAAAAGGAATTGTTTTATATTATGAGCAGAGGATTTAGCTTTAAGGAAGCTATGAAACTTGTTGTTAGAGCTAGATTTAACAACATCATTTCTGAGATTGAAGATGAAAAATTAAGAGATGAAATCCTAGAAGAGATTGATATAAGACTGGATTAATGAGTAATAAGGAACCTAATGAATTGATGTTAGGTACCTTAACAAGGAGAGGAAAGTATGAATTCGTATGATGTTAAAAAGGATTTTCCAATTTTGGAAAAAAATAAAATTTCATATTTAGATAGTGGTGCCACATCACAAAAGCCAATACAGGTCATAGAAAGTGTCAAAAATTTTTATGAAAATTATAACGCAAATCCACATCGTGGTGCATATTCTTTAAGTATGGAGGCAACTTCCATCTATGAAGAAACAAGAGGAAAAATAGCAAAATTTATTAATGCGAAAAATAGTGAAGAGATTATTTTTTCTAAAAATGCTACTGAAAGTATGAATTTGGTTGCCTATTCTTATGGCTTAGACAATTTAAAAAGTGGTGATGAGGTTGTACTTTCGATTATGGAACATCATTCTAATCTGGTTCCGTGGCAAACTATCACCAAGAAGACGGGTAGTACGCTAAGTTATATGTATATGAATGATGCGTATGAAATACCAGATGAAGAGATAGAAAAGAAGATTACTCCACATACGAAAATCGTTGGAATTACTCATGTTTCAAATGTTTTAGGAACGATTAATAATGTGAAGAAAATTATCAAATATGCACATAAAAATGGGGCAGTGGTTTTAGTAGATGCTTCGCAAAGTATTCCACATATGAGAATTGATGTGCAGGATTTAGATGCAGATTTTCTTGTTTTTTCTGGTCATAAAATGATGGCACCGCTTGGAATTGGTGTGCTTTATGGCAAAAAAGAGATACTAAATAAAATGAGTCCGTTCTTAATGGGGGGAGATATGATAGAGTATGTGTATGAACAAAATACTACTTTTGCACCTCTTCCTAATAAGTTTGAGGCTGGAACACAAGATGTAGAGGCCGTTGTGGGGCTTGGTGCTGCCATAGATTATATTGAAAATTTGGGTTATGAAAATATAAACAAATTAGAAGAGGAACTTTTGGATTATGCCAGGGAAGAATTATCAAAACTTGATTTCTTAACGTTATATATGACGCCAAATCGCGAGAATCATTCGGGTGTCATTTCATTTAACATTAAGGGAATTCATCCTCATGATGTGGCTAGTATCTTAGATAATTATGGCGTTTGTGTTCGCTCTGGAAACCATTGTGCACAGCCTCTTTTAAGGTCAATAGGAGTGGATTCCACTTGTAGAGCAAGCTTCTATATTTATAATACAAAAGAAGATATTGATAATTTAGTAGATGCTCTGAAAAAGACTTATGAAATGTTTCGTAAGTATATGAAGAGCGAAAACTAGATTTAAGACGGGGACACGCGCTTGAAAAAGGAGTCTCCATAACAAAAAGGAGGTTTGAAACATGGATGATGTTTATAATGAGCTCATTATGGAACATAGCATGAATTCATATAACAAGAAAAATTTGGATTGTCCTCATTATTCAGAGTTAGGACATAATCCTAATTGTGGTGATGAAATCACATTGGAGCTAAAATTAAATGGAGATGTGATTGAGGATATGGCATTTCATGGTCATGGTTGTGCCATTTCGCAAGCATCGGCATCTATTATGATAGATACCTTAAAGGGAAAGACAGTAAAAGAGGCAAAAGACATTATTGAAACTTTTATTGGTATGATTAAAAGAGAAATTACAGATGAGAATGAACTTCAAAAATTAGAGGATGCTATTGCGTTTAGAAATGTTTCTAATATGCCAGCAAGAGTAAAATGTGCGTTACTTGCGTGGCATACGGTTGAGGATATTCTAAAAAAGAGTGAAACGAAGGGGAACGGAAGCATTAGTTGTTGTACGGGAGACTAAAAGTTAGAAAAGAAGAGGGAACTTTTATGGAGAATAAAAAGGTTTTACTTGGTATGAGTGGTGGAGTAGATAGTAGTGTTGCTGCTCTGCTACTGAAAAACCAAGGATATGAAGTAATAGGAACAACATTAGAGCTTTTTGCGGGTAGCAGTTGCTGCAACATAAGCACCTATTTAGATGCGAAAAAGGTTTGCAGCACTATTGGCATCCCGCATTTTACATATGATTACAAAGAGGAATTTCGAAAATATGTGATTGATGATTTTATTTCTTGCTATGCTAATTGCAGGACACCAAACCCTTGCATCGAATGTAATAAATACATGAAATTTGGGCTTATGTGGGATAAGGCAAAAGAATTAGGCTGTAACTATATTGCCACAGGACATTATGCAAAAATGGAATATAGCGAAGAATATGGCAGATGGGTTTTGAAAAAATCTCGTGCGGGGAAAAAGGATCAAAGCTATGTTTTATGGAACACGCCAAAGGAACTTTTGGGACATGTTCTTTTTCCGCTTGCGGATTTTGAAGATAAGGCTCAGATTAGAGAAATTGCTCGTGAAAATCATTTGAAAGTGGCAAGTAAACCAGATAGTGAAGATATTTGCTTTGTTCCGGATGGGGATTATAAGAAGTTTTTAGAGAATAACTCGGATATCAAACCAAGAGAAGGAAATATTGTGGATACAAAAGGAAATGTGTTAGGAAAACACAAGGGTTTGTATCATTACACTATTGGTCAAAGGCGCGGACTTGGGATTGCCAATAAGGTTCCTCTTTTTGTGATTGGTTTTAATGCAAGGAGAAATGAGGTAATTGTTGGAGAAGAATCTCAGCTTTATACCAAGGAATTTTTTGTAGATGAAGTCAATCTTCTGCTTGTGGATGATGTGAAAGAGAAAATGCAAGTTGAGATTAAAACTAGGTACTCTGCTAAAACTGCAAAAGGAAAAATTGTAGAAGTGGATGGTGGAAATAGAATAAAGGTTACATTTGACGAGCCACAAAGAGCAATTACTCCAGGGCAATCAGCGGTATTTTATGTTGGAGATATTGTGCTTGGAGGAGGAAAAATTTTATAGATTTTAAAAACATTTTACAAATTGTTCGCTTGTTTATTGGAAACATCCATTGTATAATTACTTGCGATAAAGGTAATAAAGCAGAGCGGTTAGCCATCTTTTGTCATGGTAGGTTGCCTCCTATCAATGAAAGGGGATGGTTGCTATGATAAAAACAGATTACATAGAAATTGTAATTCAGGTTTTATTATTAGCAGTTTTCTTAAAGAAATTAATTTTTAGGTAAAAAAATAATCACTCTGTCTTAGCCGGGCAAGTGATTATTTTTTATCATCTAGATGGCTAACCGCATATGCGGATTACCTTTATCTTCCTTTATTTTACGATAAATATTGTTAGTTGTCAATATTTTTTATGGTAGGAGAATGAAATGGATGATTTAAATTTAGCAAAACAAGAAGTGAATAGATGTATAGGGTGTGTCAATAAGCCTTGCAAAAATGGCTGTCCTCTTGGTAATGACATTACAAGTGTGATTCAGCTCACAAAAGAGGGAAAATATAAAGAGGCATATGAACTTTTGTGTGAAACTACAGTGCTTTCTTCTGCTTGTGGAAGAATTTGCCCGCATGAAAGGCAGTGTCAGGGGCATTGTACAAGAAGATTTAAAGAGGAAGCAGTCAATATTGGTGCCATTGAAACCATGCTCGGAGATATGGCTATTGAAAATGATTGGGAGATTCCCCAAATTTCCAATGATCTTTATGGAAAGCAGATTGCGATTGTGGGAAGTGGGCCAGCAAGTCTCACCTGTGCTGCTTTTTTGGCAAGACAGGGTGCTTATGTTGTCATGTATGAGAGGCATAATAAATTAGGTGGCTTGCTTAGGTATGGAATTCCGCATTTTAGATTAAATAAAGATTTATTAGAAATCATGATTGAAAAAATATTAGACACAGGAATTAATGTTTTTTTAGGAATGGAACTAGAAAATGATTTTCCTTTTGAAAGTTTGAAAAAGCAATATGATGCTATATTTTTAGGATTTGGAGCTAACATCTCCAAAAGAATGAATATTCCAGGAGAAGATTTAAAAGGAGTAGTAGGCGCAAATGAGTTTTTAGAATACGGTGACTATGTTGATTTCACGGGGAAAAATGTATTTATCTCCGGCGGCGGAAATGTTGCCATAGATGCAGCTAGAACAGCAAAAAGACTTGGTGCTCAAAACGTAACAATTGTGTATAGAAGAAGTGAAGAGGACATGCCTGCAGAAAGAAAAGAAATCAATGATGCAAAAGATGATGGCGTGAACTTTGTGTTTCATACAAATGTGATTGGGCTGATTCCGGATGAGAGTGGCACAAAATTATGGAAAATAGAATGTGTGAAAACAGAATATGAGGATACAGAGGAAGAATTAACAGGAAGAAATAGAAAAGTGGTAAATATTAAGGATACTAACTTTAAGTATTATGCAGATTATTTCATAGAGGCAATTGGCTCCAAACCAGAGAGTGAGTTATTGGGAAAATTGCATTTGAAATTGGACAAATGGGGAAATATTGCCGTGAATGAAAATCATCAAACATCGGATGAAAAAGTTTTTGCCGGAGGAGATTTGGTGGGAGAAGAGGCAACTGTCGCTTGGGCTGCACGTTCTGGCAGGGATGCGGCAGAAAGTATCAAAAAATATCTAAGTAGGACTTGAGGGATGCTGAATCATAGTTGTGGTGAGGGTCTTGATAAAGCCATAGGAAGGTAAGATAGGTCAGGTGTGCTTATGCAAGAAGTAAAGAAAAAATTGGAAAATATTCTAATACCAAAATCTAAGGCTCTAAGGTTAGAAGATTTAGAAGATTACAAAGAAATCATTTTTGAAATGATTCCGGAATTAAGAGCTGAGGATGGATTTGACCAGAAAAATCCATGGCATCTTTATGATGTATGGAAACATACAGAGGTTGCTGTTTGTCATTCGAAACCGGACATAGAAATTAGAATTGCATTGCTTTTGCATGATATTGGGAAACCTCATTCTTTTCAAGAGGAGGGAGAGGTAAGACATTTTAAAGGGCATGCAGAAAAATCGGCACAAATGGCAAGACCAATATTAGAAAGACTGGGATATCCAGAATCCAAAATCAATCGAATCTATTATCTCATAGAAAATCATTCCAAGGTAATTGACACAAAGAATATAAGTGATAAAAACATTGGATTAGTCAAGAAATTATTGCATGTACAGTATTGTGATGCAAAGGCGTATCATCCAGAATATATAGAAGTAGCAACGAAAAGATTAGATGAAATCAAAAAAGAAATTCAAAAAATAGAAAAGAATCAAAATCAAGGGGAAATATAACCATGATGCACAGTGGGAACGCCTATGGGTGTCTCCACTGTGCATTTTTGTTCTATTTTTAAAGGATAACGATATAAATATACTGAAGGAGGATT
Source organism: Clostridia bacterium (assembly GCA_017469565.1). Taxonomy (GTDB): domain Bacteria; phylum Bacillota; class Clostridia; order TANB77; family UBA1234; genus UBA1234. Next base: position 87,661 of record JAFUGC010000028.1, read on the forward strand.
CCTATGATTGCAGAAAAAATACAAAGTAATCAAAAGCCTTTAGGTAGAAGTCTTTCATCCTTGAAAATTGGACAAAGAGCTAAGGTTTTATCTATCCATATTAGTGATAAAAAGGTAAAAAATCATTTGCTCGATATGGGGCTGATTATTGGCACGGAGGTTCAGCTAAAAAGGATTGCACCTATGGGAGATCCAATGAATCTTTGGCTTAGAGGCTATGAACTTTCTGTTAGAAGAGCAGAATTAGACATGATTTATGTGGAGGTATTGTAATGAAAATAGCTTTAGTTGGTAACCAAAATAGTGGGAAAAGCACTTTGTTTAATGCCTTAACGGATATGAATGTAAAGATTGGAAACTGGCCTGGTGTGACTGTGGAAAAGAAATTGGGAATCATTAAGGGAACTAACTATGAGATTGTAGATTTACCAGGCATATATTCTATTAATCCGTATAGCATAGAAGAAGAGGTTTCAAGAAAGTTTTTACTAGAGGAAAAACCTGATGTTATCATCAATATTGTGGATAGTACTGTTTTAGAAAGAAGTTTATATCTTACCATGCAACTATTAGCATTAGATACGAATGTTATTGTTGCATTAAATATGATGGATATGCTTGAAAAAAAGGGGATTATGATTGATGAAAAAGAGCTTGGTAAAAATTTAGGGGTAGATGTTGTAAAGGTTTCGGCATTAAAGGAAGAGGGAATAGAGGAATTAGTTACCATCCTTAACAATAATGCTAAGAATAAAGTGATGAATCATCATATGTTCAAAGCAACAAATGGAGAAGAAAAGAAACTAAGGAATCACACAAGTGATATGGATAAAACTGATGCAAGAAAAAATTGCATTGCTAAAATGAATGAAAATACCAATTTTGCAATGAAAAAATACCATGTAGACATAGAAGAGGCTACTGCAATGCGGCAGATACCTGTTTATTGAAGAGCTATTAAAAGAAACTATGAAAAAGAAAATAGCCAGAAAGGATTTTTCGGAGTTTTTAGATAAGATATTTTTAAATAGGTATATTTCATTTCCAATTTTTTTTGCTATCATGTTTTTTGTATATTATTTATCAGTGCGGCGTGGTGGGGAGGATAGCATCAGATAAAATTACTCACTTTTTTGAAATCATTAGCATCCTAATAAAAAGTTTATTGGTGAGTGCCGGTGCATCTGATTTTGCCATCAGTTTGATTGTGGATGGCATATTAAAAGGCGTTAGTAGCGTGCTTAGTTTTGTTCCGGAGCTTATCATTTTATTTACCTGTATCTCCATTCTGGAAACAACAGGCTACATGTCTAGGATTGCCCTGCTTTTAGATCAATTTTTTAGAAAACTTGGGCTGAGCGGAAAAAGTTTAATTCCATTTATTGTTGGTTTTGGTTGTAGTGTACCAGGAATCATGAGTAGTAGAATCATTGAAAATGAACATGAGAGAAAAATGACAGCAGTCCTTACTCCATTTATTCCGTGTAGTGCAAAACTGCCTATGATAGTGCTTTTTACCTCTACATTTTTTAAGGAAAATTCTAGTCTTGTTTCTGTATCGCTTTATTTTTTTGCTATTATAGTGATTATAATTAGTAGCCTAATCATGAAAAAGTTTGTGTTTCAAAATACATCAAATACCTATATTTCAGAACTACCGAAATATCAATTTCCTAATATGAAATGGGTATGGAGAGATGTCAAAGATAAGGTACTATCTTTTATTAAAAGGGCAGGAACCACAATACTTTTGTGTTCCATTGTTATTTGGTTTTTGCTGTCTTTCTCATTGGAAATGCAATATGGTGTGCCATTACAAGAAAGTATCATTGCACAGATTGGAAACAAGATATCTTTGGTATTTTATCCAATGCTTGGGACGAACAGTTGGGAGGCTACGGTATCCGCAATTCAAGGATTGGTGGCAAAGGAGCAAGTGGTTTCCTCTATGGCAGTAATTAGTGGGCTGGCAGATTCAAAATTAATGCTAGATAATCATGAAAATGTTGGAAATACAATCTTTTCAAAAAATAGTGTTTTTAGCTTTTTTACGCCTGTTTCTGCCTTTGCATTTGTTGTGTTTAATTTGTTTAGTGCTCCCTGTTTTGGAGCAATTATTGCCATGAAACGAGAGCTGGGAGGATTCTTTAAGGTGATGATGGCAGTTGCATTTCAGACGGCTATTGCATGGCTTCTGGGTGTTTTGATATATCAGGTTGGGCACAGGATAGAGCTGGGTGTTTTCAATGTGGTGGACTTATTCCTTTTAATGCTGGTATGCGTGATTGTGATAGGAGTCATCATCAAGTGGCCCAAAAATGAAAAATGCGCAAGCTGTCAAGGCTGTGTAAATGCGGTAAATTGTGGTAAATTCACCACTTGCATTGACATGAAAGGCAAAAAAATGTAACATAAAAAAGGGAAAAAAGCGCACGAAAATGGCTGTCTTTTTTGTGCGAAAGAAGAAAAATCGCACAAAAATGGTTGTCCCTTTTTGTGCGGATTTTTGTGTGAAAAAGTGAACAAATTGTGAATAAATAGCCAAATCATGAGCTGTTTTTTTCACAATTTCTTCAAATTTGTTACATATTTCTTCCTTAAAATGGGGCTAAAATAAAAATAACAAAAGCAAAGAAGGTGACTGTTATGCAGGAAATTTTTAAAAGAGTTGAAAAGAAATATCTGCTTACCAAAGAACAAAGGGAAAAATTACTTCATAAAATCAATGAACACTTAGTACCAGATGAATATGGTCCAAGTACAGTGTGTAATATTTATTTTGATACGGATGCACATGATTTAATTAGAGAATCTATGGATAAACCTATCTATAAAGAAAAAGTCAGAATGAGAAGTTATAATGTACCAGAGGAAGATAGTAAAGTTTTCCTTGAAATTAAGAAAAAATTTGATGGTATTGTTTATAAAAGGAGAATTACATCAGAACTTTCTAATATTGAAGGCTATATTGAGAATGGTACAAATTTTGATTGCAATGAACAGATTAAGAAGGAAATTGATTATTGTTTTGAATATTATGATTTAAAACCAATGCTCTTCTTATCTTATGATAGGGTTGCATTTTATGATAAAGATAATCATGATTTTAGGCTTACTTTTGATACCAATCTTATTTCCAGAGATTATGATTTGGAACTTGAAAAAGGGGTTTATGGTGAAAAAATCTTAAATGATGAC
>JAFUGC010000029.1 GCA_017469565.1 Clostridia bacterium
GGTTAAGATTGTGTATAGTAAAGATGTGGCAAAGAAACAGTACCCGGATAAGTCTTTTGAAGAGCTAAAAGAAATCATTTGGAATGAGATAAAAGAGATTAATAAACAGTTTCCAACTTATAAGTATATTAAGAATTTGATGCTGACGGATGAGCCACTGATTAAGACTACTAGCCTTAAGGTGAAGAGGCAAGAAGAAATGAAAAAAATTCTTTTGGGGACACCTTCCAAAAGCATCTCTTCAAAAGCATGAAAATGTTTTTGGTGATGTTTTTGGGGACACCTTCCAAAAGCATGAAAAAACGCACAAAGAGGGGCAACCTTTTTTGTGTGTTTTTTTGTGAAGTAAAAACGTAAAGGGCAATAAAAAACCCTCCTCCGAATCACGGAGAGAGGGTGTTTGCAGACTACACTGCCAGGTTTGCTATCGTCTGAATGACGTTAGCAACCCATTCTTGGGCCGTGAGCCAGTTAATGGCCTTCAGTCCAAGCTTGTGTGCCCATTCGATAATCGGAATCATCACCCGATCCAAAAATTGATAGACATATGGAATGTCTTGTTCAATCTCAGGAAGATAATGCCGAAGTACCAACAATAACACAGGCATCAGAAGCGAGAAACGCACCACATTTCTTACCCGATTATGATTGTGCACATGTACAACCATAGGGGTAGAAACAGGTCCATTGGGCTTCTTATCAGGTTTCTTGGTATTCACGACCTCGAGGGTATCGATGGGGGTGGGGTTAGACTTGTTAGTGGTTTTCATTTTTTTCCTCCATTTTTATTTTCTTTTGGTTATGTGAGTCTGCTCTATTCTTTTCATCAGCATCATCTGCTAATCATCAATCAATAAATCAACACCGCAACGCAGCGTATCACTTGATTAATTTTCCAAAAAGATATAGAACATACCATTATTATACCACATGTTTACATAAAAATCAAACCTATCCCTCAGAGATATCTGCTAACTCGAATGGTACCACCGTTTTTAAGTTTTCTAGTGCAACCTGCACCTGATACCCAATCTTCCCAGCACTAAAAATAATCGTGTCAAAATTTGCTGCTGAGACATCAATTACTGTTGGAAACTGTTTTTTCATTCCAATGGGGGAGCACCCGCCATGGATGTACCCGGTTAGTGGTAATAAGTCCTTAGATTTCAGCATTTCAATACTTTTTTCATTGACCGCCTTTGCGGCTTTTTTTAAGTTTAATTCCTTGCATACAGGCACCAAGAACACATAATGATTCTTGCTATTTCCCGTTGTGACAAGCGTTTTAAATACCTGATTGGCATCTTGATGTAAAACAGTTGCCACTTCCATACCACTAATGGCGTCTGTATTGGTATAAGAATAACTTTCATATGGAATCTTTTTTTGCTCTAAGATTCTCATCACATTTGTTTTTTCTGATGTTTGTTTCATCATCTTTTCGCCTCTCTTTATTATGCCTTTTGATTGTTAATATATTTATCTACTAAGTACGTTAGCAGCACTTTCGTGCTTTCGTTTTCTATTTGGAAGATGAGTGGGGCCTTTTCATTAAAGGTAAACTCATGAGATATATCCTGCTCATTTTCCAAGTATTTGCGGATTTCCAAGGGAATTTTATCAAGCATATTCAGCTTTTCTAAAATAATGTATACTTCTCGTAGTGCCTTTGGGTCTATTGATTTATCGTTCATCTTGTCCATTATTTTCTCTCCTTTCCCTTCTTTGTTTAATTTGGGAGCGCATCTTTTCTAGTGTCTTTGCTTCCGATGTTTGAAAAGTAAATGATTTAGGATTTTCGCCGCTTTCATAGTTAATCTGCTTATCCGTCCAACCTCTATGGGTTAAAATTGCATTTTCCACCTGACCAATGGTCATGAAAATTTGTCTTACTTCCTCCACCGTGATAGCACTTCTTCCATTCCTAACAAAATCCACATAGTCCGAGACAAAACCGCATAGATAATTTTGTCTCATGAGTTGATTTAATTCTTGTATCTGCGATTGTACTTCAAATTGCTGGTACATTTTGGTCCCTTTTAATAGGCTTGCTTGTTGTTCATAAGGATAAGATTTTCTTGCTTCCGGATCAGCAATATGTTCGGTAAAACCAGTCTCTGCATGACTCTCTATAAATTCGTCATACGATCTTAAAAAGTTTGGTAGTGGCATTTGATGTTGCTTGATATATCCGGCATCCCAAGTTAAATCGCAATAGTATTTTTGCCCATCTAATTCAAAAAGATTATACGCGTGCCCCATAGGATCATCTGTACCGTTTTGATACATGTAATTTCCTTGGCTATTCTTTTTTTCTCTGTACCATCCACCCATATCCTCAAGGTCTATCTCAGAGCGGGATTTCACAAACTGTCCCTGTATGCCAAAGCAGGATGCAACATTTCTTAAAACATCGGCATACCCTGCACATACACACTGATACTGGGTTTCTCCGTTTCTTTCAACTCCCAGTAATGCATTTTTTAAGTTCCTACAATCAATGGTGAGCTGAGGGTCTTTCTTTCCTTCTTCCGAAATGGCATAATGATCATAGCTTATTTTTTCTCCCAGTAAAACATAAATCTGGGCAAAGATTTTCTTTTCCCTATCCTTATCTGAAATATCAGGAACCACTACTTTAGAAACGATTTCATCAATTTCCCCGCGAATGGCAGCATACTCCTGAACAGAATAATGATAATCATGATTTCTCTTTTCATCAAAGCAACCATTCTGGATATCGATATATTTGATATGGGGATTTTTGGTTAATTGCTCTAATTTTTCTTTATCTAAGGCTCCCACATCCGGAATAGCGATAGTGATATCTTTATCACCAAATAGCGGGATATATGCAGAATATTTTTCATATACTTCTAGAGGAAGGCTCTGCCCTGAACGAAAAGCTTGGATGAGACTCTTTACCTCCTCATTATTTGTGAGATTTAATTTTTGACCGTGAAAAGCCGCTTGAATACACTGATTATCAGAAATGTTTGGCAGGTCTTTTCCTAGCGTAATCAAACAATCTGGATTGGCAACCTCTGGAATCTGTGAAAGATTACTGCCTTCTACGAAAAAATAAGTAAGATTACGATACTTTTCTTCATCCAGTGCAATAGGTGTATCTATATTCACATTTTTAAGATTTATTTTTTCAATGGATTCTCCTAAGGAATCAAAAATGGCGCTAACGTCTTGTCTATTTTCTCCCTCAGAAATAATGTTTAATATTTTTATGGATGACATTTTTCCTAATATTTGTTTTAACTCTTCTACCGTCTGTTCAGTAACAGGAGTACGGTATTTTTTGAGGATTAATGTTTTTACTTTTCCTAAGGCCTCCACAAATTCGGGATTAGATAAATCATATTCATCGTCCCAAAAATCGCTTAATTCTGGACAATTGGAGAGCGCATTTAATAGTAATTTGTCTTCTAATAAATTTTCCATATCGATATTTTATTACAGGATTTGTAATGTCTCCTTTCCTAACATCATGGATTCTTGATAAATATTATATTATATTTTGAGACATGTGGCAAGGGAAGGACAAAAGGGAGAGTTATCCCAGACGTTACGCTTTTGAATTTGATGCTTTTGGAAGGTGTCCCCGAAAGCATCTTCAAAATCATTGAAATCAAATAAGAATCATGCTAAAATAATAAATAGGGTAATCATTCGAATGATAAAATGAATTGGGAGTTGATGCTGTATGAATTTTAAAGTATTCACAAAATTTTTTGCAATCGTTTTCACTTTTAGCATGTTATTTGGTACGGTCTATGCAAGTACAAAATTTAAGGATTTGAGTGGATATTCATGGGCGGAATCCTATATTGAAGAACTAGCAAAAAGGGAGATTATTTCGGGTACATCCCAAGACACATTTTCTCCTGGAAATAACGTGAAAAGAGAAGAATTTGTCAAGGTGATTGTGAATTTGTTTGGCTATGATACTACAAATGTGACTTGTAATTTTGAAGATGTAGGGGTAAATGATTGGTATTATCCGTATGTAGCGGCTGCAACAAAGGCGGGAATTGTGAATGGCGTTGGAAATAATAAGTTTGGCACAGGGGCATATATTACTAGACAGGATATTTGTGTCATCTTATATAGAGTGCTTAATGATAAGGGTTACACTCTTCATGAGACAAAAACGGGCAAGATGGATTTTGAGGATGTAAGTGAAATAAGCGATTATGCAAAAGAGGCTGTTGAAAACTTATATAAAGCAGAAATTATTAATGGAATGGATGAAAAACATTTTGCTCCAAAGAATTATGCGAATAGAGCTCAAATGGTTAAGTTAGCTTATTTGTGCGATGAAAAGAAAACTTATGAAGTTCAGGATATTAGTATTCAAAAAATATCGTTCACAAATTTTGTGTTAAAATTACTGACTGGTGAAAGTGAAAAGGTAGATCCTGTTATTGAACCTTCAAATGCTACAAATGTTAAATTGATATGGAGCACAAGCAATGATAAAATTGCAACGGTAAGTGAAGATGGAACCGTGACAGCAATTTCAACGGGAACGGCAACAATAAAAGTAACTACAGAAGATGGAACACAATGGGCAAGTTATATTGTGAGCATAGAGAAAGCTCCTATCCCTGTTACGGACATATATTTGGATCAAGCGAAAATAGAATTAGCAGTTGGAGAAGCTGCTTCACTATATGTAACCATTATGCCAGTAGATGCCTCGAATAAAAAAGTAATATGGAGTACTAATAATGAAAGTGTTGCAACGGTAAAGGATGGTAGAGTCACAGCAGTGGCCATTGGAAACGCAACGATTACTGCTCAAGCGGAAGATGGTGGGAAGAAGATTTCCTGCAGAGTAACGGTTACAAAACCTGTAGTACATGTAGAAAAAATGAGTTTAAATCAACAAAATATTACTTTAACGGCTGGTCAGAGCACCACTTTGATACCGGTGATAACACCAGTAGATGCAACCAATAAAGAAGTAACCTGGCGTTCCGATAATACAAGTGTTGCAACCGTGAATTTGGCAGGAATTGTGAATGCAGTTTCACCTGGAATAGCAAGAATTACTGCTAAAAGTAAAGATGGAGAAAGAGGTGCAACGTGTGTTGTGACTGTTGTAAGTAGGTAAAATTTTGAGAATAAAAAATATGGTAATAAAAAAAACTCCGCTCACGGAAACGAGCGGAGTTTTTATTTAGAAATTAATCTTTACATCTTCACGTTTGACGTCATCTGCAACAAAGAAATCTTTCTTGGATAAGCCTTTTGCGTTAGCGATGAAACTAATTGGGAATGTAACTATTTTTTGATTGAATGCAGATACATTAGCATTATATAATCTACGCGATGCTTGCAAGTGTTCTTCAACGTCTGAAATTGATTGTTGTAATGTGGTGAAAGTTGTATTTGCTTTTAGGTCTGGATAATTTTCTGCTAAGGCATTGATTCTTGAAAAAGCCTCTCCCATAGCCTCATTTGCATCACTTTTTTCTTGCATGGTCATGTTTTTACGAAGTTCTATTGTCTTGAATAACGTTTCTTGTTCGTGTTTTGAATATCCTTTAGCAACTTCAATCATTTTTGTAAGAACATCGTATCTTTTGGTAAGAGCGACATCAATTCCAGAAGCAGCCTCATCGATTTTGACAAGCGATTGATTCAAGCTGTTGGAAATACAAATGCATCCAATGACTAAAATTACTGCAATTACTAAAATAGCGGTTATTACTGGCATTTTTACACCTCCTTTTTAAATAAATTATTATCTAAATTTAGTTCATCTACAAATTGTGTGATGAGCATAATGTCACTTGAGATATCGTTTTTGATTTTTTCTACATTTAATTTTTTGAATACACTTGTTGGTTCGAAAGAGTCTTTTCCGTTTTGTACTCCTACATGTAGCTTATTATTCACAAAGCAAAATAACATTTTTCCTTTTGTGTTTTGTGCTAATCTTTCGATGCGTTCCATTAAAGAAGGGGTAATTAGGTAAAATGCCTCATGCTCATTCTGTGCAAATACTTTAAATTTTTTATTAAATGATTCGGATTCCATTTTTACTTTTTTAAAACGCTCTTCCTTTTTGCCGAAGAACCTTTTTACTTTAGAATTTCCAAAGCCTTCTTGAGATATCTGAACATCGGCTTTGAAGTTTTTGTTAAAGTCAAAAATCATCCATCTACCCTTAAATATGGTTACATAGGTAGTGGTGGTGTTTCCGTCTGAATCGGTTGATTCATGTTCTTCTTGGATATGGACATCTGCTTGCGCAAATTTGATTCCTTTATATTCTCCAGAAACATAGTCTTCCGAATGGTAAATATCGCCCATACGCATCATGTTTGTAGCGGCAATCACATAGGAGGGGATGCCCATACTGGGATTGTAATATAGGTTGGTAAAGAGTCCGTTTAATGCTTGAAACACAAACATGTTTTTGAACAATTTCCTATAGTTTTGATTTAGTTTGTTAGTTGATACCAGCATGGATGACATACCAATTAGATGCACTGCAATTGCAATAAAAAAAATGGCTCCTATGTTTCCGGTAAAAAACATCATGAGCGTTAATATTAAGGATAGGAATGTAACAGAGCCGAAAATGATGTAACGCTTTTTGATTTTTAAACGTAATTCTTCAAGTTCTTCCATAACATGCACCTCTAAGTAATATTTTAATCGGAATGTGAGCTAATGTCAAGATAAGACGAATTTCGACAAGAGAGAAATACGGTTGTGAAGACTGTATTTGACGGCGATGTGGCTGGTCGTGGTGCAAATGTGAATCATGGAAGAACGGCAATGAAAAAATGCGGTACATATTGCAATTAAGTATTTAATGAATTATTCACTTTTGACTAACTTCATAAAATCAATCCTTTTTTATTATGCCTTATTTTCTTTATACAAAATAGAGTTTCCTTATCCTTATGTCGCTTTGATTTTTCTAGTATTTCAACATAGTCCGTATTACTTATGACAACAATGTTAGATATTAATCTTGATTTTTCTTTCATCTTTTCAAAAGATAAATCATTACTTTCATACATGATATCTATCACATATTCATCTTTTTTCGCTCTAATGTAATATCTTCCTTTTAATAAATTAAAGTCAAAATCATCTAATATTTCGTCATTCCATGAGTAAACAGTAAAATTATTAGCTTTTAGAATACGAATTGCCTTTTTTATACTTGCTAAATCATTTTTTATAATTAAATCAATATCTTTAGGAGGATTAACTAAAATCTCTGGCATAGTAACATATAAATACAAGCTACCATATAATATTGCATCTATGTTTTGAGTATAATATTGTGCATACTCAACCATTTTATTAATCTTATCATAATTCCATTCAATTTTTGGTTGACCTATAAAGACATATTCATGTGCTCTATTTGTTAAATGTCCATCTAGAGTATCGTTATCCTTTTCATAGCAAATAATTCTCTCATCTTTCAAATGATAATACTTTTGCATTATCTTACAAATGTCGAATGATTGAGGAATCATATTGCCATTTTTATCTCTTATATTTTCACAGAATACAACAATATATCCATTTTCATTAAGTGTATTCCTAAGTTTCTTAAATAGATTATCCATAGATTGTAAATATGTATTGTACTCCTCCATGCAATAAAAACTATCTTTTATATTTGTGTTTTTATCATAAGGATTAAAATACGGAACATTAGTGATAATTGCATCCACTTTTGAATCAAATTCAATGTTTAGGCAATCTCCAAGTATCAATCTAGGCATTTCTTTAAGCTTATCTTTATATCTGTCAACATGTTTTTTTAGCAAATGGAATCTGCTTTCTTCTATTTCAATTCCAATACTCTTTCTACCAATCATACCAGCAGCAATTACGGTTGTTCCAAGGCCACAAAAAGGCTCTAAAATAGTATCCCCCTCATTTGTGAATTCTTCAATTAAAGGCATGACTTGGGAAATATAGCTAATATCTCGACAGGACATGAAGTCTTTGGCAATTTCATCTGCACTTTCTCTTAATTCTTCTTTTTTTATATAATAAAAACTATTACGCATTATTCTCTCCTAATATTTCTTTCATGATATTCCAGTCTTTGCTAATGTTACCATTTGGATATAGAATTATCTTGTTTAATTCATTGCTATTATGATGTTTTATCATTTCTTCATAATCAGACATCTCAAAGACAACATCAATCACTTTTTTATTTCCTACATATTTATAGCAAAACGAATAGTAATAGTATCCTTCTTTAATTTCTTTAATTGTAAACTTGGTGGAAGCAGAAATAATATCAAGTATTTCCTTAAGTTCTATTCTATTTTTATTGATATACTCTACAGTTTTACTATTTACTATTGAGTTTTCAAACATTGATAGTTCACGAAACACAATTTGTGAAATGCCATAATCACTCATAAACTCAATATATTCTTCAATTTCTTCAACATTCGAAATGCCACATTTTTGCATAACACAAACAACTTTAACAGGAATATCATTCTTGGTAATTTTTTGAACCAAATCTGAAAAAACTCTATTTTCTTTAATAATTTCATTTGGTTTGAATCTAACAATTTCTTGATTAATTTTTTCATCAAAATGATGTCTCGAGCATTCAATTCTAGTTAATTTTATATCGTGGCAAAATTCTATTAATTCATTAAATTTTTTTGTAAAACCAGAAAGATTTGAATACATAACTTTTTCAACAATATTTCCGCCAGATGTTATATATTTATTTGTTTCATCTCTTAATAGTTGTAAGTGATATAAACTTTCAGTCGGCTCTTTTCCTGATATTGAAAGAAAGACATTTTTTCCTTTCAGAAAAGCAAATACTTTATTTAATTGTTGAATGTAAAAATTTTTGCTTTCTTCACATAATTCTTTGTTAATAAAATCGCTGTTAGCTTTTCTTGCTAATTTTTCTGAACAAAACATGCAATTTGCACTGCATGAATTATATACATAAGGTGTAAATGAAATAATATTATCATTGCTTTTGGTTATTTTTACGTCTAATGTATGTGCATATTTTTTGTAATCATCGTAATTTAACATATATCCTCCTAAATATTTTTAAATTTAATTTGTATAGAAAATTACAATATTGTATGGATGCTATATGTATTTTACTACTTCGTATTACTTTCCTCAAGGTGTAGTATTTTGCAATTTTTCTTTCCGTGTTTCCCATATTTTCCGTACAGAAGACTGTTAAAAGATTGTCAATCTACATTGCGTAGTATTAGTAGAAAGACTATCATTTTTCACAAGTTTTATGAGAACTTAGGGTTTTAAAAAATTTTGATATAAAGTATTGCCTAATACCAAACATCTTTGTATAATATGGTACACAAGTTAACTTGTGAAGGAATAAAGCTGGGTTCCCGAATGGGAGTAGATGTACATAGTACATTAAGAATCCTTTGCTCCTGGGGTTAACTTTATTTTTTTGTCTTTTTGGTTTTTTCATATCTTTTAATGAGTTAAAAATCAATATCGGAGGTAATATAGATGAATTTTTGCCTAAACTGTAGCACTGAGCTAGGAAATAGAAGTAAAAAGTATTGTTCCAATAAGTGTCAAAAAGAATATGAATATAAGAATTTCATTACTAAATGGAAAAAGGGAGAGGTTAGTGGAATGCGTGGAAAATATCAATTATCTATGCATATTAGAAAATATATATTTGAAAAGTATGATAATAAATGTAGTATTTGTGGATGGAGTAAAATAAACCCGTACACAGGTCTTTTACCTTTGGAGATTGAACATAAAGATGGAAATTTTGAAAATAATTCTGAGGATAATTTAATTTTACTTTGTCCGAATTGCCATTCTCTCACATCTACATATAAGGGTGCCAATGTGAATCATGGAAGAACGGCGAGAAAAAAATATAGTACATATTAATATTAAAACAAAATTAAAAATCCTGTAATCGAATGATTACAGGATTTTTGGAGCCAGTGATCGGAATTGAACCAACGACCTACTGATTCTTACCACCACAACTTTCGTTGCCACATTTGTGTTTGTAGTCTGGACTTGCTCTTTACCATAGCATATAGCCTTAGGCACACCGTATAAAGTCTCTACACTCGATATTTCTACCTAGCTCGGGATTGGCATGTGCTTAGTAGCATTTAGCTTTCCCCGAATTAGCGGTGTCCACCTTACACATTTCTATGTAAGGGTGCAATTTTGTTTACAAGTCAGTTGCTCTACCAACTGAGCTACACTGGCATTAAATGGTGACCCGAGGGAGAGTCGAACTCCCCACTCCGCCGTGAAAGGGCGATGTCTTAACCGATTGACCATCGGGCCAC
>JAFUGC010000005.1 GCA_017469565.1 Clostridia bacterium
ACCATAATACTTCTGTAGCAACGAAAAGCCTTGACGTCAAACAGGGACGCTCTTCGTCAAACAAGACGCTCTCCGTCAAACAGGGACGCTCTTTAATGACGTAACATAATTATGAACATTTGATTCTAATTATGTTACGTCATTAAAGAGCGTCCCTGTTTGACGAAGAGCGTCTTGTTTGACGGAAAGCGTCTTGTTTGACGGAGAGCGTCCCTGTTTGACGGATTTTCTCGTCTCTTGTTATTCCAATCTCATCTCAAGACTTCCTCTTCCTTCTTGAGCTTCAAAATGCCCAATAGCTCCATTGATTAGTGTAAATTTAGGTGCCACATGCCCAATATCTGCCTCCATGATGACTGGCACCTCATCTCCAAGCGCCATCTTAACCGCCTCTTCATAAGATAAATCAAGCATCGACCCCTCAAATAATGTTCTTCCAAAGACAAATCCTTTTGCATTTTCAAACCACCCCGAATGCTTCATGTGCCATAGTGCAAAATACAAATCCTCTGCCCTTAAGCCATAATTATCAAAGTACCAAATGATTCCGTCCTCTTGATATTTTTGGATAAACTTTTTCGTTCCATCATATTTGGTACCGATGATAAAATTCAAGCAATCAATACAACCACCAATCAGCCTTCCTTCTATATTTACCGGTCCATTAGGAGTTTTCCAGAAATCTTTTTCCTTTAAAGCATAGCCTCTTTCTATTTTTTCTTCTGGGGATAAACCATCTTCTATCCATTCTGTGCCTGCATTGGTTTTCACATTTTCCTCGCAAAGTGTAAAACTTTCTTGCTTTACCATATTTCCTTTCACAATTTCCAGTGCATTTTTTAGCGATGGATGTAAATTTTGCATGTCAAAACTTCCGGCATTATTCCCATAAAGAGTTGCAATATCAAGATTAGTAGTGATATGAAACAATAGTGAGGTAGGATCTGAGTAACCATAGAACCACTTTGGATTTTGGCGCAATAAATCATCCTCCACAAAATCAAGCATTTGCACCATGAAATCTCCACCTGCGGCACACCAGATAAAATCAGTTTCATCATCCGCAATAAGTTCATTAAATTCTTTTCCTCTGATTTCAGGAGTATTACTAGCCAGCCCGTTGTCAGTTCTTACACTTGCCGTCTCTTTCACCAAATAGCCTTCTTTTTGGATATTTTCCAAAGACTTCCCAAAATAAATCCTTTTCTCATCCTTCACAATTCCATGACTAGGTGCACAAATACCAATTGTATCACCTGTTTTCAAAAACTTTGGATAAATCATCCTAAATCTCCTTTATTTTCCGCCGTCAAAAATGGACGTCCCCTTTTGATGGCTTGTTTTTCTTTCTTAAGCGTGAATAAACTCTGCAATTTTCTCGTAATCATCAATTGCAAATTCTGTATTTTCACCAGATTCCATATTTTTTAGCTGAAGCTTTCCATTGGCAATCTCGTCTTCTCCTAAAACAATCACATAAGGAACATTGATTTTATTGGCGTACATCATGCTCTTTTTTAGTTTCTTAGATGCCTTTTCAATTTCCACTTTTAGTCCAGCATTTCTAAGTGCTGTTGCAAGCTGGAACGATGCCACCTCTGTTCCAAATGGAATGATAAATAAATCTACCGTAGATGTTTTTTGGTCAGCATTTTTTAGTGCAAGTACTTCATAGATGACATCAAGTCCAAAAGACATGCCAACTGCAGGATATTCATTGCCATCATCTACAAATGTGGTGATAATTTTATCATATCTACCGCCACCACCAATACTAAGGTTAAAATCTTGCTCCCCAATTTTTCTACCTCTTAAGAAAACTTCCCAAACAGTGCCTGTATAGATATCAATTCCTCTGGCAAGATAAGGGGCAAAAACCATGTGTTCTAAAGCCTCTGTACCTTCTAGGTAACGATATAGTTCACCAATTTCCAATAATCCCTGAGAAATCTGCTCACTTTCACAGCTTGCTAATTTTTCCTTTAACTCTTCATAACCTAAGCTAAAATAGCTACTAAGCTCATCAAACTGCTTTTCTGTAACCTCAATCTTCTCAAATTCTTCTAGTAATTCTTTCCTTGTTAGTTTTGCAAATTTATCAATCAGCATGATGCATTTTCTAAGTTTATCTTCAGAGATATCCCCTAGGACTAGTTTAATAATGCCACTTAAGAGCTTTCTATTATTAAATTCTATTTCCACATCTAGCCCCAAATTCTTGTATGCCTCATTGGTCATTAGCATATACTCTGCCTCTGCCATAATACTCTTTACGCCAACCACATCCACATCACACTGCGTAAACTCTCTATTTCTGCCAAGTTTTACTGGGCCATCTCTATAAACTCTGCCTATTTCATACCTCTTAAATGGCATAGTGATATTTTGATTGGAACTCACAAGTTTGGAAAAAGTAATGGTCAAATCATAACGAAGCCCCAAATTCCTCTTTCCCTGGTCTGTTAGGTGGTACATTTCATTTAAAATATCAGCCCCTTCTGCGTATTTGGAAGCCAATAAATCATACATACAAACAATGGGAGTTTCCACAGGTGCAAAGCCATATTTTTCAAATATTGGTTTTAATGTATCTTTAATTTTTTCCCTAATGATTTGTTTTTCTGGTAAATAGTCATATGTCCCTTTTAAATTTTCAAAACTTCTGCCCATGCTTTTTCCTCCCTCTTAATACTTCAAGTATTATTTCATTAAAACTTATTTTGTTTTATTTCATCAATACATCCCAGTTATTAACCTAAATCTAGAAAACATTATACTACGATTTTTATAGATTGTCTATGGTTTCCAAATAAAAGCAAAAAAATGTTCGTGTTTTATTGACTATTTTATATCACTTCAGTCTTTATTATTTGTATTGCTATCATCTTGAAAAAGGTACTTTTCAAGATAAAAAAATAGTCGTCTCTGTTTTAACCTGACAAGACGACTAATTCGTTCTAAAAGGCTAACCGCTTGTGCGGATTTCCTTTATCTGTTTTTATTGTAGTATATATCATCCAAAAAGTCAATACTCAAATAAGCAGCCTTATAGTTCTTCTCTCAATTTTTCGCACTTTTTCTTGTTTTTTCCCACCATTTAAGATATCATTAAAGAGAAGTAATAACGTAAGGAATGAAGTTTTATGAAAGTAACACAGGAACAATTTTTTTATGAATTAACCAATCCACAAAAATCAATTTATTTTTCAGAGCAGTTTTTTGATGATCCACACATCTATGTCATACCTGCATGGGCGGAAATCAAGGAGAAAAATATTGATTTTTCCATACTAGAGCAAGCGATTAATCTTACCGTCAAAAATCATGATGCACACCGTACGCGCTTCATCAAACAAAATGACAGCATTTATCAGTATTTTGAAAACTATATTCCGTTTGATGTTCCTAAGATCACGGTAAATGATATCCCAGAGCTAGAGGCCTTTATCAAAGATATTACCTTTGATATTTATTCTGCTGCACCTATTAAATTTGTTATGTTTGAAAATATATCCAGTGGATTTGGTGGTTTTTGCTGTATTTTGCATCACTTGATTGGCGATGCCTGGTCACTTTCCTTAATTCTAGAAGAAACTTTAAAATGTTACAATCAGCTCATGAATCCAGAAAAAACTTATGAGCCAAGAACTTCCTCTTACAAGAGTTTTATCGAACAAGAAGCAGAGTATTTAACCTCTGATAAATTTCAAAAAGACAAAGAATATTGGGAAGAAAAATTCCACACGCCTTCTGAAATTTTCACCTTCAAAAATAGCGAAAATGTTTTTGAAACAAACTCCAAAAGGCTTTCTTTTGAACTTCCAACCAACATCAAAAACTTTTGTACGGAGAATAAAATTTCCATGTTTTCTTTCTTCTACACGGTAATTGCCGTCTATTTTGCAAGAATCCTGAACATGGAAGAAATGATTATTGGAACGCCTTACTTAAACAGAACAAATTTCCGTGAAAAAAATGCAATGGGAATGTTTATTTCCACACTTCCCTTTAAGCAAAAAATAGATTTTCAAATGCCAGTATCAAAACTAATCAAAGAGATTACAATATCAGAACTAGGGGCATTAAGACACCAGAGGTACCCTTATGCAGAACTTCAAAAATATTATACAGCTCAATTTGGAAGAGCAAATAACCTATATGA
This sequence comes from Clostridia bacterium, assembly GCA_017469565.1. GTDB lineage: Bacteria > Bacillota > Clostridia > TANB77 > UBA1234 > UBA1234. The sequence goes on from JAFUGC010000005.1 coordinate 4,163, forward strand.
TATTTTATTTTCTTATCAGAATGCAAAAGCGGATAATCAAGGACTTGATTTTGATTTTGAATCCAAATGGGTATTTACGGACCATCAGGTGGAATCTATCGTCATTAGTATTTCTGACATCGATGGCAAGGATGTGGCAAGAATTGATTATGATTTTTTAACCCATATCTTTTCTGATGAAGAAATAGTGAAAACCAATGATAGGCTCCTTTACCTTGCCAGTCAAATGATGAGAAATATTGATATTCCTGTCAAGGATTTGGAGATTGTAACACCTGCTGAAAAAGAAATCTTAGTAGACAAACTAAATGATACTTTGGTTCCTTATGATAAAAATGCTACTATCGCCACCTTATTTTCTAAGGCTGCAAAAGAAACGCCTAATGGTATCGCGTTAAGTTTTGATGGAAAAAGCATGACTTATCAAGAATTAGAGGAAAAAAGTAATCGCCTAGCAGATGTCATCAAAAAAGCAGGTGCTCAGAGGAATGAATTTGTAGGCATTTTAATGAACAGATCCTTTGAGATGATTATTTCTATTCTCGCAGTACTTAAGTCTGGCAGTGCGTATATGCCAATTAATCCAGATTACCCTGCTGAGAGAATTGATTACATGATTTCTGATAGCAACTGCAGATTCCTTCTCACAACAGAGGATTTAAAGTATGAAAATGATAACGTTAAAAAAATGATTGTCAAAGTAGATACTTCTAAGAAAAATAATCAGGAGCCTAACAATCAATCTAGCAGTCCCATCGCAAATTTTGAAAATGTGAATGAGCCAGATGATTTAGCGTATGTCATATACACTTCTGGTTCTACAGGAAAGCCAAAGGGCGTTATGATAAAGCATTCTAGTATTGTAAACACTTTACTATGGAGGAAAAAGGCATATCACTTTGATGAAAATTTTTCTGTTTTACAGATTCCGTCATTCGCCTTTGATAGCTCCGTGGAAGATATTTTTACTCCTCTTATTGCGGGGGCCAAATTAGTACTCATCAAACAAAGCAATTCACATTTTGATGTGCCACTGATGAAGCAACTGATTGTGTCAGAAAACATCAATCATATGCTAGTAGTACCAAGTTTTTATAATGTGTTGCTAAGTGAAATTCCAGAAGCACTGCAAAATTTTAAGGCAATTACTGTGGCAGGAGAAGGTTTTTCCTCAGAACTTGTGAAAAAACATTTTTCATTACTTCCTCATGTCCCTCTTTTTAATGAGTATGGTCCCACAGAAAACAGTGTTTGTACCACATATCATCAAATTCACCAAGAAGAAAAGGAAGTTTACATTGGAAGGCCCATCGACAATTGCAAGTGTTATATTTTGGACTCTCATTTACAATTACAGCCATTTCATGTCAAGGGAGAACTTTATGTGAGTGGTCCTGGTCTTGCCAAAGGGTATATTGGCAGGAATGACCTCACAGAAGACAGGTTTATCCCAAATCCATTTTTCAAAAATGGTTTAGAAAATAATGAAGATTATGCCTTCATGTATAAGACCGGAGATATTGTTTCCATGAATGAAGATGGCTTCATGCAGTTTCATGAACGCACGGATTATCAAGTAAAATATAACGGATTTAGAATTAATCTTGGAGAAATTGAAAGCAGAATCTCAAGCCTTATTAAGAATCCAAATGTGGTTGTTTTGCTTCATAAATCAGAAAATATATCAAAACTTTGTGCTTATATTGAAACTTCTGAAAGCATTGATATTCCTGCACTAAAACAAGAGTTGAAAAAGTTTTTACCACACTATATGCTTCCAAAGCAGTTTCAATTAGTGAAGAAATTTCCATTAACACCAAATGGAAAAATAGATAGAAAAGCATTAGCAAAAGTCAAGTTAAAAGAAACAGATACTGTGATTATTGCACCAAGAAACAAGCTTGATGCAAGGATATTAGAGGCTTGGAAACACGTGCTAAATCAAGAAAATATTAGTATCGATGATAATATTTTTGAACTTGGTGGAGATTCTCTTTCCATTATCTCTATTCAGTCCTTCTTGTTTCAGCACAAAATCACAGTGAATTCGCAGGCTTTATTTGAAAATCAGACAATCAGAAGTATTTCTGATTTTATTGCAAAAAATAGGAAACAGACGGAAGAAGAACAAGAGGAAATTTTCTCACCTGCAAAGACTTCTTTAGAAGATTTAAATCACAAATCTAACATGCCTCACAGTATTTTGCTTACTGGCAGTACAGGATTTTTAGGCTCACACATTCTAGCAGAGCTTATGAATCAGTATGATAATATTCGCGTTTACTGTTTGGTCAGAAGCAAGCCGGAAAAAAATTACCGTGACCGTTTCCAAGATGTGCTTCATTATTATTTTGGCAACAAATATGATTTGCTAATAGATACTCGTATCTTCCCTATTGAGGGTGACTTAGTAAGAGAGCATTTAGGCATGGATATTACTTTATATAAAAATCTTATCTCAGAAATTGATTGTATTGTGAATGCGGCATCGCTGGTAAAACATTTTGGAGATTATCATTTGTTTTACAATTCCAATGTGCTATCTGCCAAAAATTTAATTCGCTTTGCTAAGGAAGCAAATGCCTCTATCCAGCACATTTCAACCACCTCTGTTTCTGGTAATTATTTAGTAAAAAATGATATTACCTATGACTATACCGAAAATGATTTTTACATTGGTCAAAATTACAAGGATAATGTCTATGTAAGAACCAAATTTGAAGCAGAAAATGAAATGTTTGAAGCGCAAAAGGAAGGTGTATCCGTTAATGTATTTCGTGTTGGAAACCTAATGCAGCGCTTGGAAGACGGAATGTTCCAAATGAATCAGTTTGATAATGCTTATTTTAAGAGGATTTATGGATTTATCAAAATCAAAAAATTGCCAAAGAATCTCATTACGCAAAAACTAGAATTCACACCCGTAGATTCTTGTGCCAGAGCAATTGTACTACTAATGCCTTACCAAAATAAAGTATTCCATTTATTAAATCCAAATACCATTAACATATCTGATTTAACGGCAGAATTATCAAATTCAGGAATAGCTATTGACTTTGTATCGCCAGAGGCATTTAATAAATTTATACACAGTGATATTTCAGAGGAATACTTGGAAAGTTTTATCACTGATTTCAATCATTCTAACCGTTTAAATTATGAAACAAAAATTACGATTAATGATTCTATCACAGAAGAATACTTACACAAAAACGGTTTTTACTGGCCAATGATTACAAAAGATTATATTCAAAGATTTATTGCGCTAGAAATGAAACAAGAGAACGAAAGATGAGAAACGGAGGTTCAAAATGGAAAAAACCAAAAAAGATTTTTCATTCCTTTCTAAGTTCATATCAAGGCATGCCAGAATTTCTTTATCTTTTGTGTTTGCCTTTATTGTACTCATAGGAATATTGCTCACCTATTATTTTCTACCAATTCTTTTAAACTATGGTCCTGGCACCATTAATACAGATTTTGATAGAGAATTTTCGAGCGGGTTAACCTATTTTATGCAATATGCCTTACTTTATGTGGCCCTCACTATCATTGGCATCACCTTTATTGTTATTTTCACCAGAGATTTTCGAAATATTGAAACGCTAAAAAAGGATGCACAAACGGATTCCAAAGCCGCAGAAAGATTAGATAAAATCATTTTTAAATGTATGAGCTTGCCACAGTATTTATTCGTCATCATTGCACTTTTACCAACCATCATTATTGGCATCATCTTCCTATTTTTAGGATTCACATCCTTTGCCGATGTGAAAGTGGTTTTAGTGGCATTTACTATTTCTCTGCTAGTAGCATCGCTTGCTTATATCTTTTTAAAAAGTATTTTAAAATCGGTTATTGTAGGCATAGGTAACACAAAGAAATTTGAAAAGGCAAAATTTTCGCTCACCGCCACATTAATCTTGCAGCTTTCTTCCATGCTTTTCGTATGTGTGCTTTATACCTTCCTTCTTTCTTATTCCAATAACTTGGAAGATAAAGCAAAGGTTTTAAGTGAGCATTACAGGCAAGAAATACAATCTGTCATCTCTTATAGCAATATAAATTCCATTGATTCTTTAAAAGAGGTTTTATCGAATCTGGAATTTATCTCCCCTAATGATGCCGTATTCTTAATTGACGAAAATGGTGAGTTTATTAATTTTACTAATGCGGAAGTGACAGACTTTTTCATGAAATATGCTCTTGATTTATCCAAGGATAACAATAACCTGGTTTATGATTATTATGGAACCGAATCTCAGGGCACCGTCATTCCGCTTAAAATTGACGGAAAAAGCATCAATGTGGTGGTAAAGTATGATTTATCAAATTCATTCTTAATCCCGATATTTTCAAACCTCATCATTATTGTGATATATTGTATTATCTCCATCTACTTCTTCTCTACTTCTGTATCCAATGAGATTTCGCTGGTGGCAGATAATATGAAAAACATATCAGAAAAGAATTCCTCTGATAGGATTGGAGAAAAACTGTCCGTTACCTCGAACAATGAAATTGGTGATCTGGTAATTGCCTTTAATGATGTTCAAGAGTTAACAGGAAAATATATTAGTCAAATTGAAAATAACCAGCAAGTATTATTAGAGCAAGAGCGCTTAGCATCGCTTGGACAAATGATTGGAGGAATTGCCCATAACATGAAAACTCCTATCATGTCTGTATCAGGTGCAGCGGAAGGGTTAACGGAGCTAGTAGGTGAATATATTGCCTCCATCAATAATCCACAAGTAACTGCGGAAGATCATAAAGAAATTGCAAAAGATATGCTTGACTGGATTACTAAAATCAAAACCCACACCGCATATATGTCAGATATCATCACGGCGGTAAAGGGACAAGCATCTCAGCTTGCCACATCGGATTATTCAGAATTTACAGTATACGATTTGTCCAAGAAAGTAGATATTTTAATCAAACATGAAATTAAAAAGGCGCTTTTAACACTAGAAACCACAATTGAATGTGACCCTACTTTAACCATTCACGGAGACATTAATAATTTGATACAAGTGCTCATTAACTTAATTTCAAATTCCATTCAGTCTTATGAAGGAAAAGCGGGAGAAAAAATTTATTTTACGATTAATGCGGACCATCAAAATATTTATTTTACTGTCAAAGACACTGGCTGTGGTATGCCAGAAGAAACCAAAGAAAAATTATTCAAAGAAATGTTTACCACAAAGGGGAAAAACGGTACAGGGCTTGGGCTTTACATGTCATACTCTACCATTAAAGGAAAATTTAATGGAAACATTTCCTTTGAATCAGAAGTAGGAAAAGGAACAACTTTCGTGGTAGAAATTCCAATCGAAAAGGAGGAATATTAATGCGACTAAAAGATACCATTCAAAAAAAAGATTTTAGAATACTGGCAGTAGATGATGAGCAGGGAATTATTGATTCCTTAGCAATCTTTTTAAACCAGTATGATTTAGTAGGAGTTACAGACCCAATGGAGGCAATCGAACTCATCAAAAAAGAACATTTTGACATGCTCATCTTAGACTTTTTAATGATGCCGATTCATGGAGATAAGGTAGTAGAAGAAATTAGAAAATTCAACAAGGATTTATATATTCTTTTGCTTACTGGTCACAAAGATTTGGCTCCTCCACTAGAAACTATTAAAAGGTTAGATATTCAAGGATATTGTGAAAAAAGTGATAAATTTGACCAGATTATTTTGCTTGTGGAATCCGGCTTAAAATCTGTTTCTCAAATGAGAGTCATCAAAGAGATTAATGATAAATTAGAACAAGCTTATGGAGAGCTTAGAGAAGCATACAGGGGTACCATGGAATCACTTAGACTTGCCGTTGATGCAAAAGATTCTTATACCAAGAATCATTCGGATAGAGTTTCTTATTATGCGGTACTTCTTGCCCAGAAAATTGGTTTACCAGAGGAAGAAGTTGAAATTATTCGAGATGGCGGCTTGTTCCATGATATTGGTAAGATAGGAATTCCAGATGCCATTTTGCAAAAAACATCCAAATTAACCGATGAGGAATATGATGATATTAAAAATCATCCTTCTATTGGGGCTCACATTTTGCAACCAGCAAAGATATTTGAGAAAATCATTCCAATGGTAAAACACCACCATGAAAGATATGATGGAAAAGGCTATCCGGTTGGCCTAAAAGGAGAGGAAATTCCTTTGTGTGCCAGAATTGTCTGTATTGCCGATTCCTTTGATGCTATGACCTCTGACAGAAGCTACCGTCCAAGATTTACTCTATTTAAAGCACTGGAAGAGATAGAGGCTTGCAAAGGTGCACAGTTTGATCCAGACCTTGCAGATGCCTTTGTGGTAGCCATTAAAGAGAACAAGGAGAAAATTGAGAAGGATTTAGGAATTGAATTTATTGGAAGAAGAGAAGACTAAAAACCAAAAGACCGGCTAAGGAATAACTCCCAAACCGGTCTTCTTTTAATTTTCATCTGTTACCTCGGTCACTGTTACCTTACTGAAAATAGCATCATTCTCAGCATAGGTAAGGTAAGCCTTGGCAATGTACCCCACGTCTCCGTCAGCAGAATAAATCACTTCCCACCAACGGCCTTCCTCGTTGATTACTTTCACGTAATCCCCGATTGGAAGGGTTTTTAGTTTTTTGGAATTTTTCGTAGCTCCAGCACGCACATTCACACTGGAGTATGAATAGTCCGCCGATGCCTTCACCCGATATAATGTGCCTTCCGGCGGGAGGTTTGGTCCAGTGATTTCATACGAATCCGCCGGGACATACCCCATGCGTTTTCCGTTGTAAACCACCTTTGTCCAGTACTTGCCTTCGCCCACTATAAAAACCGTATCACCCTCCTCAATTTTTCCAATTGAGACCTTGGTATCATTAAGGCTGCGAACCTTAACGTCCCTTAGGGCGATTGCCAGCAACTTTGCACGAGCATTGGTAACCGCACTATACTTGCTAGCAGTGATGTTCGTGGCCATATCAACACCACTTAGGGGAGTGATATAGTCCCTGTAGACGTAAGCATCATTCCCATTATACTGGGTTTTTGCCCAAAACTTCCCAATTTCCGATACTTCAATGATATCTCCGTACCGGAAAAGTCCGACAACTTCACTTTCCTCACCACCAGGCAAATTCCTGACGTTGACTCCATTATCTGAAGTGACAACGTAAGCATCCGCCGATGCAGAGGCAATTGTTGCAACTAGCACCAACAATGCTAGAGCCACAATCAGTGACAGTGTGCCCTTGAAACTTGAGTTTTTCATCCCAAAATCCTCCTTGAAATTCTTCATCCAGGTCCTTTATAGTACAATCCAGCAAGATAAATTATAGCACACTTTATGCATTACGTCAACCAAAAAGAAACCAGATTAGAGGAAAACCCCCCTAACATGGTTTCTTTTATCATCTTTGCTTATCTCTTTATTTTACAACAACCGTATAAATTCTTTCTGGAACATATATCTTCTTTACGATTTCTTTTCCATCCACAAACTTCTTAATTTCTTCATCTGCAAATACAGCTCTTTCAACTTCTGCAGCCTCAGCACCTTTTGCAACCTTTACCACGCCGCGTAGTTTTCCATTCACCTGAACCGGAATTTGAATTTCTGCATCTACTGTTTTAGCCTCATCAAATGCTGGCCAAGTAGTTTGATATAATCTGCCTTCAAACCCTGCTTTCTCCCACATTTCCTCTGTAATGTGTGGAGCTACTGGATTTAATAATGTAATAAAGGTTTTTAGCTCCGCTTTATTGATTCTTCCAAGTTTACTTACCTCATTTAAAAGTTCCATTAATGCGGAAATAGCAGTATTAAACTTCATCTTTTCATAGTCATTAGAAACCTTTTTAATGGTCTTATTCATGGCTACCTCAAGTTCTGAAGAATAAGCCTCTCCCTCTACTAAGATATCCAATAAATGATAAACTCTCTCTAAGAATCTAAAGCAGCCCTTTACACTCTGCTCAGACCATGGTGCTGCCTGATCAAATGCTCCCATAAACATTTCATACATTCTAAGGGTATCTGCACCATACTGTGCAATCATATCATCAGGATTTACAACATTTCCCCTAGATTTAGACATCTTCTCGCCATTAGCTCCTAAAATCATGCCATGCGATGTTCTCTTCTGATAAGGTTCCTTGGTTGGTACCACGCCAATGTCATAAAGGAACTTATGCCAAAATCTTGAATATAGTAAGTGAAGGGTTGTGTGCTCCATTCCGCCATTATACCAGTCCACTGGTAGCCAATATTTTAAAAGCTCTGGGTCTGCAATTGCCTTATCATTGTTTGGATCAATATATCTTAAGAAATACCACGAAGAACCGGCCCATTGCGGCATGGTATCTGTTTCCCTCTTTGCAGGGCCACCACAACAAGGACAAGTGGTTTCAATCCAGTCAGTAAGTTTAGCAAGTGGAGATTCTCCGTTTTCTCCTGGTTCAAATTTATCCGTATGTGGTAAAACAAGAGGTAATTCACTTTCCGGGATTGGCTGCCAACCACACTTTTCACAATAAACCATTGGGATTGGCTCTCCCCAATATCTCTGTCTTGAGAAGACCCAATCACGCAACTTAAAGTTTGTTTTTGCCCTACCAATGTCATTTTTCTCTAAATAATCAATCATGGTTTCAATCGCCTTTTTGACTTCTAAGCCGTCTAAGAAACCAGAATTCATCATGGTTCCACTTGATACATCTGTATTGGCAGCTTCATTCACATCACCCTCACCACTGATAACCTGAATGATAGGCATGTCAAACTTCTTAGCAAATTCCCAGTCACGGTCATCATGTGCAGGAACTGCCATGATAGCACCAGTACCATACGATGCCAAAACATAATCGGATATCCAAATTGGAATCTCTTTATGATTGACAGGGTTTACAGCCATAACGCCCTTAAGCATGACTCCTGTTTTGTTTTTATTCATCTCTGTTCTTTCAAACTCACTCTTTTTGGCTGCTTCATTTTGATATGCAATAACTTCATCTCTATTTTCAATATTTAGCTTCTCTAAAATCTTATGTTCTGGCGATAAAACCATATAAGTAGCACCAAATAAAGTATCTGGACGTGTGGTAAAAACAACAAGTTCTTCTCCAGTTCCAGCCACTTTAAATTTTACCTCTGCTCCTCTAGACTTACCAATCCAGTTTCTCTGCTGAATTTTTACTTTCTCAATAAAATCTGTCTCATCCAAATCATCATATAGTCTTTCCGCATACTCTGTAATCTTAAGCATCCACTGACTCTTTACCTTTTGGACAACTTCTCCACCGCATCTCTCACAAACACCATTGACAACCTCTTCATTAGCAAGTCCTACTTTACAACTTGTACAAAAATTAATAGGAATCTCCGTTTTATAAGCAAGTCCACGTTTGAATAATTGGATGAAAATCCACTGAGTCCATTTATAATAGTTAGGGTCCGTAGTATTTACTTCTCTACTCCAGTCAAAAGAAAAACCAATTTTCTTTAACTGCTCCCTAAAATGATCAATATTTTGCTTGGTCACAATTGCAGGGTGAATCCCTGTTTTAATGGCATAATTCTCTGTAGGAAGACCAAATGCATCCCATCCCATTTGATAAAGAACATTATATCCTTCCATTCTTCTTTTTCTTGAAATAATATCAATGGCCGTATTACTCTTTGGATGCCCCACATGAAGCCCCTGACCAGAAGGATAAGGAAACTCTATCAATCCATAAAATTTAGGCAAAGTAAGATCATTTTTTGCCCTGAAAGCACCTTCCTTTTCCCATATATCTTGCCACTTTTTCTCGATTTCTAAAAATTGATAATCCACGATACCTGCCCCCTTGTAATTCTTTCCTCGATATACTGCTGAATTATACTATATTTTGCATAAAAAAGCAATACTGAAACAATGAGGGGCGGAGAAAATCCGTCATTTAAGGACGTCCCTAAATGACGGAAAGGCGCCCCCAAATGAAGGGGACGTCCTTCATCAATTCCATTAATAATCCGCTCCAATAATAACCGTAAACAGCACATTTGTACTTTCAGTACTTTCCTCCACCTTTTTGATGCCACTCAATTCCTTGATTTTATTAAGCTGCTCTTCTGTGCCTTGACCATAAGTGATGATTCTCGATTTTTCCGCAGAGGAACTTGCATAATTACCAATCTTTACTACATTACAATTATTATTTTGAAACTTTTCTACTAAAGTATTCAGTTTCATTGTATTACTATTTGCATTTAGCACTTCCAATCTGATTTCTTCATTCTGATTGACTACCACATTAGAAGAAACAACTTCCTGTGGCGCCGAAACTGATGATTTGTCTCCGCTCTCTAAACTCTCACCAGAATCATTGCTATCTCCTGATGCAGAACCTTTCCCATAAAACAAGTCATCTACCAAAACTTTTGTCTCTTCTGGATTATAAATCCAATAAGAAAGTGGAAGACCCCCATATGGTGGAGCCATGTATTTATCAATACCTGGAAGCGTCTCACTTCTCATTCTATCACTCTTAAACGTCACTACATCTCCCAAATACTCTTCTATGGTATCCAAGGTAATATCTGTTTTCGTACCATCTAGTACAATTTTAACAAGGTTATTTATCTTACCAATATTTTCAGGCTTTAATACTTCAGAGACCAATGCTTTGATAAAATTATGCTGCGCTGCAATCCTGCCAATATCCCCATTTGGGTAACCACCTTTACCATTATTCCCTTTTCTGTACCTTACAAACTGCTCTGCTTGTGCCCCAGTAAGCTTTTGAACTCCTTTTTTAAGGTGTATATATAAATTTTGATATGGGTCATCATAATCCATGTTGATTGGAACATCAACAGTTACTCCACCAATCTCATTCACAATATTTCTTAATATTTTTGTATCAAAAACTACATAATGCTGGATTTCAACCCCTGTTATTTCTTGTACTTTACTTACAACCTTTTCCGGATACTTATTCATGTAGATAGAATTAATCTTACCATCCACGGAGGCCGTTCCCACATAAGTATCACGCGGGATAGATAAAAGGGAAACCTGCCTTGTATTTGGATTATACTGTGCAAGCATAATGAAATCTGTCAGATGCTGATTTTTTCCCATAAATAAGCAAGTAAAATTAGGTTTTAGTTCTTCTATTTTTCTATCAGAGCCTGCTAAATACTGTGCCACTTTTGAGCCACTTTCATGTGTGTTTTTCTCCCAATTCTCATAATAAACAGCCGAAACTCCGCCTAAAATCACCATTACAAGTACAATAAATATAGTAAACAGAATCTTAACGACTCTTTTTAAATTCTCCATTTAGTTTATAACTCCTTCATTATTATTTTGAACAGCTTTTAATTATATCAAAAGATTTGACTCGATACAACTTTATTTTGTTGCATAATTTTTGTGATTATTCCAGTATATTTCATTTTTTACATTTAAAATATAAGATTAATAAGCAAATTGTTATCATACATGTGAGACACAACAGTTGATGCTTGTATTGCTCCTACAAGCCCACTAATATCTGTTACATTTGAGATAAAATAAATCAATGCTAAAAGTAAATATACTCTAAAAATTCCCATAAGAGCGCCGATAATAAGTCCTGTTACATTATTCACTGTTTTTAAGAAAGGAAGCTGCATAATTCCGTCAAATACAAGCATCAAAATCAATAATATAATTCTGATGGCAATATAAATTATTAACCACGCCAAGACATTAACAACCGTTTCTGACACTTTTGTTGCTACCTCTATCACTAATTGTTCTTTTTTCTCATTAATATTAAGAGATTCATTAATGGACGCTGGTAATGAATCTACCATATCAAGAAATTTATTAGAAAGTCCTGATGTGCCAAAATCAGCATCATTCTCTAAAGATGTTTCATCTGTTTCCAATGTTTCATGGTTATTCTTTGATTTATCAATGTTTAAAGAGACGATACTCTCATAAACCCAATCATCAATATCTGTTGAATCTTTTATATAAACAGCAAGTGGTTTATATAAAACAAATGCCAAAATTAACGCTAAAATGGCAGAAATAAACCCAAAAAATGTTTTCACAAACCCTTTAAAATACGCAACCAAAGCACATATTACCACAATTGCTAAAGCAAGTATATCCACCAAAAAAGTCATTGTTTCCTCCTCAACAATAAGTTAAATTTTCATCTTGAGACTATATTTTTAAAAATTCTATTTTATCACGATAAACTAATGCAAGAACACTTCCATTTCCAAAGAATTTTACTTCTTTTACATTTCCGGAAATCATGCAATGTTTCACTAGTCTTCCACTCGTATTAATAATTACCAATTCATTTTCTAACAATAATGCGATATATTTTGTGCCAGCAGATATCATGGACGGAAGTACTTTTAATGGGTATGTACTCGTATGAACCGTTCCCTCCTTATAAGCGTATATATTAACCTCATAGCTAATATCAAACAATCCATTTTCTACTTTTGAAATAAGCACAACATCATTGGCATTTTCAATAGTGGCAAAACATATGCTATTATCAAAGTTTTCTACAATTGTATTAGGCACATCATCATTGATAACGATAGCACTAGAATCCGTTAGCACAAGCAATTGATTTTTATCATTATATTCAATATCTGTGACCAATATATCACTTCCAAGTGAAATTTTTGTGATATTTTCTTGATTGACATTATTGATATCAATTAGCCTGATGGAGCACTGAACATTAATTCCTTCTGCATTTATCTCTGCAATAGCAAGTTTCTTGTTATCATTAGAAATTTGAGTATCAATAGCATAAGTTGATGCTAGATAACTAGTAAAAAGTTCTGTGCCATCTGGGGCTAATATTTTAATTAATGATTTATATCCCGTTTGCTTATATATAACAGAAGAATATCCATTTTTATTCACAGAAACGCCTAAAATGTCTCCTTGAATTTCACTTTCCCACAATTTCGTACTGGAATTTAATAAATAGATTTTGGTTCCGCCTTTTTCCCCAACAATACAGTAATCTCCATTCGTATTCGTAATGGCGCTTTTTAAAGAAACACTTTCATCAAATACTTCTTTAACAGTATCAGAATATCCCGTAACATAATTGTTTCCAACCACAAGCAAATTAGTTGTCGTACCATCTACCGTGTAATAATTGTTTACTCTTACTGTTCCAATAGATTCCACTAATTCCCATTCTTTATTATTAAAATAATTAACAATATTATCTTTATTAGCCACACCAATCGCTAAAAAAACAGCAATGACAATAACAAATAATATGATAACTGCTGATTTCTTCATCTTTATACTCATTCCTTTCTAAGAGTGCGATACTCCTCTACAAAGGATTTTTTATGTCTTAACAATGATATTATACATAATAGTAAAAATTATTGCAATGTATAAAATAAAATCCTCTAGTAAAACTAGAGGATTAAGTATTTCATCTTTTGTTTCTCTCAGTATCTTTTGTTTCTTGTACTCTTTTGTTGATTTCTAAACTCTTCCGTATCTTTATGACTCTTTTGTTTTTTAATAAATCCTCATTAAAGCTGCTGCAGCCTCTCCTCTTGTAAGGTTCTGATCAGGCTCTAATAAACTATTGGAACCTTCTTTCATCCCTTCCAATAAATCATACTGTGCTGCATGCAATACTAAGGCTTTTTCATCTGGTGTAAGATCACCTATATCTGTGTATGCAATTGACCCTTTTTGATTTTGAGGAATCCCTTTCATATTAATCTGCGTTTTTGCAAGCATTAAAATTGCTTCTATTCTTGTGATAGGTTCATTAAATTCCTCATCTGTATACTTGTTTTTATCCATAATCCCTTGCATTTCTGCAATGGTTACATATGGACCATACCATGTAGAATATTTTGAATCTACATTTCTAAAATCAAAAGTTCTATTCGTTGCAAGAATAATTAACGTTTTAATAAACTCTGCCCTGGTAATAGAATCATTCGGCTTAAATGTACCATCTGGATAGCCATCAAGCATTCCAATATTACTTGCCTGAGTGATTTCTCTAGCGGCATAATGTACATTTACCACTTCTTTTCCATTACGGTCAATGGTTATCCATGTTAAATCTGGATATTTATATTGAGCAGCATAAACCACACCAAAAATGAATACACAAATTGTTAATGCTGCAATCAATGCGATAATGGCCTTTTTCATAATTCACCTCTTTGTTTCAAACGAATTACAATTACTTATATTATGGCTTCATTTTATATGTACTATTCTAATTTTTCAATAACTGTTACTATATTGTAATATTTATTTAATATTGTTGTAATCATTAACGCTAACTCACCTTCTGGTATATTTTTTTAGTCTTGACATATAATGTATTATCAATTATAATAAATGAGTCTCGAATAATTGATGGCGCCATAGCCAAGTGGTAAGGCACGGCTCTGCAAAAGCCTGATCATCGGTTCAAATCCGATTGGCGCCTCCAAATATTCCATCAAAAGTATCTGAGATAAAGCCCAATATTTTTCAAAAAAATGTTGACTATCTCCAAGATTTATTGTATGATACTAATTGCACATAAACAAAACAGTTTTTTGTGCCATATTTGCGGGAGTAGCTCAGTTGATAGAGCGTCGCCTTGCCAAGGCGAAGGTCGCGGGTTTGAGCCCCGTTTCCCGCTCCATAATTCAAAGCCTATCGGCTTTTCATACCAGGTTAAAAACCTGGTATTTTTTTATTTCTGCCATAGTAAAATTGCTACCATAAATGCAATAAAATCACATGTTAGTCCTATCCATAAAGCACCTCTCGTCTTTTTAATTCCCACTGCCCCAGCATAAATTGCTAATACATATAATGTGGTATCACTGGAACCCATAATGGTTGAGGCAATTCTTCCAACCATGCTATCCGGTCCATTTTCTTTTAATGTATCAGATAAAATAGCAATCGCACCACCACCTGAAACAGATCTCATGATTCCCAACGGAATCACCTCTCCAGGTACATTTAATCTAGTAATAATCGGAGAAATACATCTCACAAACAATTCCATTGCGCCTGATATTTTAAAAAGATTGATTGCTACCACTACAGAAAGCATTGTTGGAAATATTCTTGTGATCACCTGAAAACCCTCTTTTGTCCCCTCTATGAATGTATCATAAGTGGATATTTTTTTCTTTTCTCCATAAAAAATAATCGTCAAAATTAGCATTGGTAAGACCAAATAGGAAATATATTCAACCACCTTCATAAAAAATTAATCCTCCCTGCCAAATATTCTCACTAATATGATTCCTGAAATCACAGCAGTAAAACTTGCTATTAAAACTGGCAAAACAATTTCTGCCGGATTTTCCGAACCATAAGATGCTCTTAGAGCAATAACTGTTGTTGGAATAAGTTGAATAGAAGACATATTGAGTACCAAAAGTGTCATCATTGACTTGCTGAGCTTGCTCTTATTTTTATTTTCTTTTTGTAATTCCTCCATCGCTCTAATCCCCATTGGTGTTGCAATATTTCCTAAGCCTATCATATTCGCAGTCATATTCATCGCAATACTTCCCACTGCAGGACTTTTTCTGTTCAATTCTGGGAAAAGAATTTTAATCATGGGATAAGCTATTTTTTCCGCCTTTCTTAATAATCCCGATTTTTCCGCGATGTTCATAAAACCACTCCACAAGCAGATGATTCCAAAAACACTAATACAGGTTTCTATTGCACTTTTCGATGAGTCAAAAATACAAGTTGTCATCTCTTGAATCTTCCCTGAAAACACTCCAACAATGATGGAAAATCCTATTATCCATGGCCAAATTTTGTTCATATTTCGAAACCATTTTCTCCTCTCTAAGCATTTTCATTTATGTTTCATTCTATTCGTTCACACTTGTACTAATTCATGAAAATCTGCTGACCGCCAAGCACTGTGACTTATAGTCCGTTGTGTTTTAAATCTCCCTTAAATATCCTTAAGAGTATGAAAAGGGAGGAATTTTTATGGAAGATATCAGAAATTTAATTGGAAACAGAATTCGAATTTTAAGAAAGAAATTAAAGTTAAGTCAAGAAGCATTAGCATTCAAAGCGGGGCTTGATAGAACGTATATTGCCTCTATTGAAAGTGGTAAAAGAAATGTATCTATTGTCAATATTGAAAGAATCGCCATCGCCTTAGAGTGCTCTCTTTATACCTTTTTCAATGCGAAAGAATTTAAAAATCATAAAATATATATGAATAATGCTGAAAATCTTGCTAATGTTGCTGAAAACGATAATAGAAAATATCACTAAATAACACATAGAGACGGAGTAATTTAGGCAAAAAAAGGGAGCAATACTGCTCCCTATCCCCACATCATCTTCTTTACTCCAATGATCATGGTGATAAATATCACCAGTTCCAGCCAATTGGGTAAGACAAATGCCAAAAGCCGCAGAAAATAGTATAGCACAATCAGTCCAAGAACAAGCTTAGGAAATGTGAGCCAACCTTCTCCCGCAATTCTAAAGATAACCGTGAAAATGATAATCACTGTCACCCAGACATTCACTGGCATAATATGTCCTATCCGGTACATCAAATCTGCAACAAAGCTGAACATGTATGTACAAGCTCCTTTCATTTTTATGATACAATTCTATTTTACTATTTATTAATAGTTATGTCAACTGAAAATCTACTAATTCACATACACTCTTTCTACTCTGTCACTAATTGTACACATAATTTCATAATTAATTGTTCCACAATTTTTAGCTACTTCTTCTAAGGTAATCTTATCATTATCCCAAATGTAGACATCGTCCCCCAATGAAACTCCTGGAATTTCCGTAACATCCACCATAAAACTATCCATACAAACATTTCCAATAATAGGTGCCCTTTTTCCGCAAATTAACACCTCTCCCTTGTTAGAAAGCATCCTTCTTAATCCATCCGCATAACCAATAGGAACTGTAGCCACCCTAGTTTTCCTTTGAGTAATAAATTTTCTAGAATAACCAATAGAAGTATCTGCCTCCACTTCCTTAAGAAATGTAATTTTAGATTTTAGTCTACAAACAGGTTTTAAATCAATCTTTTCATACATATTGTCAAAAGATTCATACCCATAAAGGATGATTCCCGCCCTTACTAAATTACAATAGAGATGATGCTGATCATTCGAATAATTGAGTATCCCGTTCGATGCCGAACAATGTACATATTTGATTTCTCCTAAAAGACCTCTCGCATCTTGTACCGCTCTCGCAAACTTCTCTAATTGTTCGTTTGTATAATCCTCATCATAATCCGCCGAGGATAAATGCGTGTAAATTCCTTCTATCAGGATATGCGAATTTTCCTGAATCTTTTGGATAAACTTCACCGTATCTTCCGGTCTGATTCCTGTTCTTCCCATTCCTGTATCAATTTCAATATGAACTCTTGCTTTAGCAGGTTCCACTCCCTCTTTAACGGTACTTTTCTTCCACATTTCGAGTGTTTCTCCCAACCTCTTAACAAAAGAAACATCACTCACTCCAATCGTGATATGATTTTGAAGCAGTTCTTCAATTTCACTTTCATCCGGCTGATTCAAAACTAGTATTTCTTTGGAAAAACCATTTTCCCTCAGAGCTGCTCCTTCACTTGCAACTGCAACCGCAACAATATCAAAATGTTCCAAAATCTCATTATGCAAATGAAGATAAGTACCATATGCATTTGCCTTCACTACAGGCATAATTTTCGGTATTTCTGTATCCTTCCTATTCAGACTCATATATTTTTCAATCTCATGAATATTATGTTTCAATGCACCAAGACTCACTTCCATCATTGTTGGTCTCATCAAATCCCTCCGTTTCATCTCTAATATTATATAACAAAAAAGAAAATAAATGTGAAAAATGTTTTCGTCAAAAAGGGACAGCCTTTTTTGACGAAGAAGCAAACTCCGTCAAAAATGGCTGTCCCGTTTTGACGGAGCCCTTTTTGACGGAGTTTGATTCTGATTCTTTTGGAGCGGGTAGCGAGAATCGAACTCGCACCTCTGGGTCGGAAGCACAGCATTCTACCATTAAACTATACCCGCATGTTATTTTACTTGTCTTTCTCCATTTTTCATGATGTAAAAAAAGCCAAGCG
>JAFUGC010000030.1 GCA_017469565.1 Clostridia bacterium
AATCTAAAGGTGTTACTAAAAAAAGCGACTGACTATGGAAAATCTAGCTATAAGGGATTATATAACTTTTTAAATTTTATTGATAATGTAAAACTTAGTTCTGGGGATTTTACAGATGCACCGAGTGAACTTTCGGAAACAGATGATGTTGTGAGAATTATGAGTATTCATAAGAGTAAGGGATTGGAGTTTCCAATTGTGATTTTGGCTGGTACTGCGAGAGGGTTTAATAAGATAGATTTGCAAGATAGAATTGTGTTAAATCAAGAAATGGGATTTGGTTTTGATATTGTGGATACCAAGAAGAGGCTTGTATATGAGAGTGTTCCAAAGCTTGCACTCAAGCTACAAAATAAAAAAGAGATGCTAGCGGAGGAAATGAGAATTCTTTATGTTGCAATGACTCGTGCAAAAGAAAAGCTGATTATCACATCTCTGGTTCAAAAGATGGATAAAAATATGACAAACTGGTCAATGCCTATCAGTAAATATGCAATTAATAACGCAAATAATTTTGCAGATTGGATATGCAGGGTTGTACTTTCTACCTCGAATAATTGGAATGTTGTGACTTGGAATTATGAAGAGGCGGTACAGGGACGTAAAAAAGTAACGGAGTCTGATAAAAATGAATTGATGAATGTGAATCAAAATCATGATAGGATTCTTGAGCAAAGTACATTTGCTAGTGAGAATATAGATACTGATGACAATA
This sequence comes from Clostridia bacterium, assembly GCA_017469565.1. GTDB lineage: Bacteria > Bacillota > Clostridia > TANB77 > UBA1234 > UBA1234. Next base: position 716 of record JAFUGC010000030.1, read on the forward strand.
ATACGCAAAAAATATCAAATATGGACTATGATGCGTTTATTACGCATAGATTTCATTATCATTATCCCTATAGCCTATCTACCAAGATTCCAGCCAAACTTTCTGTGAGTGAGTTAAAGAGACTGAACAATCTGGAAGATTATTCGGAGATAAGGAAAGTAAAAGAAATTAAGAAACCAAGCTTTTTACAAGAAGAACCAGTAAAGGGTGCGGAATATGGAACGTTGCTTCATAGCAAAATGGAAAGACTAAATTTTAGGTCACCTAATGTAGAGGAGCTTTTATCCGATGTAAAAGATAGTAAGGTACATAAAAAATTAGAAAAAGATATCCATACTTTCCTTGCTAGTTCCTTATATCAGAAGATTATCTGCAGCGGACAAGCATATCGAGAAACTCCATTTAACCTTAGCATGTCTGCAAAAGAAGTATTTCCGTTTTCGGAGGATTCTGCGGATGATGAGGTAATGGTGCAGGGTATCATCGATTTATATTTTGAGACCGCAGAGGGATTAATCGTTGTAGATTATAAGAGTGATAAAAACATTGATGAAGAGGGATTGAAAGCTAGATACGCTAAGCAGCTTGCGCATTATCAAAGGGCTTTGGAGCAGATTACAGGGAAAAAAGTAATAGAAAAATATATCTATTCATTTAACCTTGCAAAAGAAATTCTGTTGTAATATAATCGTAACAGAAATTTAAAATTCATGTAATACGGCTTTAGGTATACATAATTGAATAAAATCTTTTTCACCAATTTTAATTTCTTGAAGTAGCAAATAGTAAGAAAGGAAGTGTGCTGATGTTCGGCTTTGGTCAAGCGATTGGAATAGATTTGGGTACTGCTACAGTGCTTGTCCATTTAAAGGGTAAGGGAATTGTATTAAGGGAACCATCAGTGGTAGCAATAGATAGAAATACAGGAGCTGTTGTGTCAGTGGGAGAAGAGGCAAGGAGGATGCTTGGAAAAACACCAGGAAATATTGTTGCCATTAAACCTCTCAAAGATGGAGTAATCTCAGATTATTCTGTAACAGAAAAAATGCTTAAGTATTTTATTAGAAAAGTTTGTGGCAAATTTATCATGGCGCCTACTATCATGGTCTGTGTACCTTCTGGTGTTACAGAGGTGGAGAAAAAGGCGGTTGTGGATGCTGCCACTCAGGCTGGTGCTAGAAAGGTTTATCTAATAGAAGAGCCTATTGCAGCTGCTATTGGGGCTGGAATTGATATTAGTAAGGCTTGTGGTAGCATGGTTGTTGATATGGGTGGAGGAACTACTGACATTGCAGTGATATCGCTTGGTGGTGCCGTAGTTAGTACGTCCATTAAGGTTGCTGGTAATAAATTTGATGAGTATATTATTAAATATATCAAAAGAAAGTATAACGTCATTTTAGGAGATAGAACGGCTGAGGAGCTAAAGATTAATATTGGTTGTGTTTATCCAAGAGTAAGAATGGAAGAAATGACAGTGAGAGGAAGGCATTTAGAAACTGGGCTTCCAGTAAACTTGAATGTAACATCTGATGATATCTTAGAGGCACTTCAGGAACCTGCCATGCAAGTGGTAGAGGCTGTAATATCTGTTCTTGAGAGAACTCCTCCAGAACTTGCCTCAGATATTAGTGATAGAGGTATTTATATGACTGGTGGGGGCTGTTTAGTTTATGGATTGGATAAGCTAATTCAAGAAAACACAGGAATTAATGTGATGATTGCAGAAGAATCTGTTTCTTGTGTAGCTCTTGGAACGGGTAAGGCACTTGAAAATGTTGAAATGCTTGAAAAATTAGATGTAAGAAGAAAAATACCACAGTACTAAGTAAATCAGTAAAAAGGACGGTTTGATGATTGCCGTCCTTTTTATTTTTATTGTTCATATACTTTCACTGTTAAATTATCTGGATCATATGCGGTATCAAATCTTAATGTTTTTCCAGTATTATTGATGAATTTAAAATCTAGGTCACTTTGCATGCTAACGGTTGCATCTTCATCCTTTGGAACATAAGCAACGGGTGCACTATGGTGATGCCTTTCTGTGATATCCACATCTAATGTTTTGATAGCATTATAAAGAGTGGAGGATAATTGACAAACGCCACCTCCAAATCCCTTTGTTTCTGTGCCATCACTTAAAAGTACGGGTGCCTCTAAAAAGCCATCGCTTTCACCATAAGGACCGCAAACCTCATTATAGGAAAATGTTTGACCTGCTCCTAGAAGATAACCATTTAGTTTATCAGATACGATTTTAATGTTATTATATCGATTACTATCGTTGGTTAATATTTTTGTGGAATAGGATGATAATAAAAATGGATCAATCACAATTTCATTTTCTGGTGTGATAAGATTGACTTCTTCATTGTAAGAATTTTCCTGATTAGTATTTTCCACAGGAGTTGTATTTTCGTTATCATTATCCGTTGGCAATGCATTATGCTGAGTTTCTTGCAAATTGGCAAATTCTTTTTCCACTTCACTTCTTATTTCATTCGCACTAGAATTTGCATTATATTCTTTACCATTGATATCTGGATTATTGGAGTTTTTATTTTCACAGCCGAACTAAGGCGATAGTCAAAATGAATAAAAGCAAAATTTTATTTTTCATGAAAAATCACCTCATGATTATGATAACCATAAATATTATGAATATGACAGTCAAAAAAGTGAATTAAAAGTAGAAATTAGTTATAAAAATTTTTGAAAAAATTTGAAAAAAAACAAGTAAGGGACGGAGGAAAAAGCGTTTCTCAAATGAAAACACTTTTTCCTCCGTCCCCGATTTTTTCCTTTTTTAGAAATCACAGTTTCCTGGTGTTCTATAATATGGAATTACATCTCTAATATTTTCTACACCTGTTAAATAAATCAGTAATCTTTCAAATCCCATTCCAAAACCAGAATGTACACAGCTTCCATATTTTCTAAGATTTAAATACCAATCTAACTCTTGTGGATGCATACCAAGTTCGTTCATACGAGTTAAAAGCTTATCATAATTTTCTTCTCTTTGGCTTCCGCCCATCAGCTCACCAGCACCAGGTACTTCCAAATCAACTGCTGCAACTGTTTTACCATCTGGATTTTGTTTCATATAGAACGCTTTAATATCTTTTGGCCAATTTGTGATAAATACAGGACCATTAAAGTGTTCTGTGATGTATTTTTCATGTTCTTTTGCAATATCTCCGCCATATTCTGGTTCAAATTCCCATTTCACATCTGCATTTTTTAATATAGTGATTACCTCTTCATGAGAAATTCTTGTAAAGTTACTATTTAATAATTTTTCAAGTTTTTCAATAAGAGTAGGGGATACAAATTTATTTAAGAATTCCATTTCTTCTGGACATTTTTCTAATATATCTTTAACAATGTATTTTAGCATATCCTCTTCAATATCCATCAGTTCATCCAAATCACAAAAAGCAATTTCTGGTTCAATCATCCAGAATTCCGATGCATGTGTTTTTGTATTTGAGTTTTCTGCTCTAAAGGAAGGACCAAATGTATAAATTTTACCATAAGCCATGGCAAAAGTTTCTCCTTCTAATTGACCAGTAACAGTAAGCCCTACACGTTTACCAAAGAAGTCTTTTGAATAATCAACTTTTCCAGTTTCTGCAATTTTATTTAAATCCAATGTGGTTACTTGGAACATTTCTCCGGCACCTTCACCATCATTTGCTGTGATAAGAGGTGTATGAACATAAACATACCCTTTTGATTGAAAATAGTTATGAATTGCCATTGCAGCTGCATTTCTCACTCTAAAAACAGCATTGAATAGGTTGGTCCTAGGACGCAAATAAGCATGCTCTCTTAAAAATTCAACAGTATGCCCTTTTTTCTGCAAAGGATAATCATTTGGTGATAAACATTCAATGATAACTTCTTTTGCTTTTATTTCAAATGGTTGTTTTGCTTCAGGTGTAACAACTAAAGTGCCAGTAACTCTAAGGGAAGAACTAACGGAAAGTTTTGTAAGTTCTTCAAAATTAGAAAGTGTATTATCATAAACGATTTGTACGTTCTTGAAAAAAGAACCATCATTTAACTCAATAAATCCAAAAGTTTTAGAATCTCTACAAGTTCTTACCCAGCCAGCAATTTGAATATCTTGACCGTCATATTCACTTGTTTTTTTGTATAAATCTTTTACTGTAATTCTTGCCATATATATGCCTCCTTCAATTTATTTTCACCAAATATGCTTGAATTATATATCAAATTTGGTGTATATGCAAGAAAAAAGCAAACAAAGAGCGCACAAATAGGGACAACCATTTTTGTGCGCTTTTTCGTTTTATTTATACATTTGAATTGGTCCTAAAGAGTAACTGCTAGTATGTGGCCTAAACACGGGAACATGTGCTGATGATGGGATTGGAGTGATATTATTAATATAAAACTGATCAATTTTCACTTCTAATTCTCCTGATTCTGAGATAAGAATTGGCCTTGCTTCATTCATCAATGCAATTGATGTATTTTTAAAATCTGATAGTGATAAATTCCTTGCAGCCCAATAGATAGCACCATTCATGACATCATCTACACTACGTCTTGCACTGGCTAATGCTTGTAATACAGCCTCTATATTTTCTGCGTGATATTCCACTGTAAATGCAATTCTTGCTATATATCCATCATGAGTCTCAAAATTATCGATATACTGCTTGGTAATATGGCGTTTGGCAATTTCAGTGGTAATTTTATCCGTAGCAGGATTAAAAAAGTAAAATCCACGTCTTTTTGTTTTTAAATAATGAGAATGCCTATCGATAATGAGTACAGTGTTTGTGGGTACTTTTCTAATAAAAGATAATGAAATAATCACTACAAAGAAAATAATATAAATAATTGCAGATTCCATAAAATCCCTCCGTCTTTTGTTAAAACATTTTACCTATATAAACAATTATAACATATATTAACTTAAATTTATACAAGAAAAAGATAAATAAAAAGGAAACGCCCCCTGATATACAAGATATCAAGGGGGAAAGATTCCATTAATTTTTCATATTCCAGTTATAAAGTGCTTGGGATAACACTTCACCGGAAACTAAAGTGTGATATTCATCAATTACATAAAAATCATCCTCATATAGACGAAGGATTTCATCATAGCAACTGATGAAGAAGTTACCTTCTGCATCCTGGATTAACTTGAAATATGTAGCTAATGTTCCAAGAGAGGAGCTTATTAACCTTTCTTCTTCAAATTCATACCAGGATTCACCCGGACGAGTATAAAATTCGTATCCATATTGTGCAAGGTTTTCTTCTAACACTACTTGCATGTATTCGGTTTCGTTGAAATGGATTCCATGACCATCTACCTGAATCGGGAATTCAATATCCTTGTCAGGCAGTTTTAGCCCCATAAAAGAATTACCATCTTCTTTGGTAAAGGCGTAAATTTTAGGAACATATCCCAGAATGTCCCGGATAAGCATAATAAACTCATCCTCGCCAAATCCATTTTCGTAGAATTGATCATAGGCTTCGAGAAGATTAATATCATCAATCCACTCATCATCCCATTCATCAATTTGGGTTGTATTCTCAGCCAAAACAGATGTTGAGAACATAACCAGGGACAGAGCTACCAAGAGAAACCGAATCAGACACTTCATCTTACGCATAAGAGGAAGGCCTCCTTTCTGGTCAATTCGACCATTTTAATAATGTGAATAATCACAGATACTATTATACCACAGTTTACATAAATTGTAAAGTGAGGTATATTCGAGATATTTCCTTAGAATATTAACAAAAAAGTAACATAATTTGGAAATATTTTAGAAAAAACTCTTGAAGTATTATGTAATCTCAATTATAATTAAAGTGTATGATGTAATGGAACAAGGGGGAAATCTCGTGAAAAAATATATATCGCAAAAATGGCAAAAGATATTAATTGGGATTGGTATTATTATATTAGTGTTTATTTTGATACATAAATTCGCAGCACCTAAAACAATTATTCCAGATTATATTAAGTATGGAAAGGTTGTTACTCCTGCAAATTTGGACTTGGAAAATGGAGTAATTGGGGAAGCAAAAGATAATTTCGTCAATACATGGCATAGTGTAGATCCAACTTTTGCAAGACTAGTTACTATTTTGATGGTTGGAATATTAATTGTACTTTTTTTATCTGCTATTGCTTCAAAAGCTGGCGAAAAAAAGGACAAAAAGAAATAAGATATCAAGCAAATAGGGATGTCCTTATTTGCTTGATTTTTTGTTTTATTTTATTGAAATAATTGTTGATAAGGCATATAATAGTTTTTGTCGGTATTAGTAGCAAATGAATAGGGGGGAAATTATGTCTAAGAAGGTTTTAATAATCGTACTTAGCATTTTTGCTGTACTTGCAATTATGGTAACGGGTGTTTTGATTGGATTTTCCATAAACAGTCGTAAAGGTAGTAAACTGGAATCCAGTGGAGATGTCATTGTTGAGCAAACAAATGATATAGTGACTAATTTAAGGGAGATTGATTACACCCTTGGTATTAAGAATCTTAATGATAAATTCACCATGAATAATATTGAGATTGAAGATTTAAAATATACAGAGGGAAAGGGCTTTAAGAGATATTCATGGTCTACTACTTATGATTATCCTATTGAAATAAGCTATTTTAGAATTTCCGGATTAAAGAATAAACAGATTCAGGATAAGGTAAATGAAAGAATCAAAGAATTAGCATTTAATATGCTTCCAAGCGGTGAGGCTGAGAAAAAAACTGTATCAGTGAACGTACATGGAAATTTTGCAAATGTCCTTTCTGTTTCTGCAAGTTATAGTATGGATGTGCAAAGAAAACCAGGAGATCCAAACTTTAATTATGATTCGGACTATAATCGTGATTATTATTATGGAAGTTGTTATATCACATTTGATTTGACAACTGGTAATGAGATTACACTTGCTGATGTATTCGTTGATAATTATAACTTTAAACAGTTAATTGCAAATAAACTGTATAATTCTTTGGCATGGGATTATGAGTATCAAGAATGGATATATGATCCTGAAACAGATACCTATAATCCACCAGAAGACCAGGGTAGAGGTGGCTTAGAAGATAGGCAGTTTATTTTAATGCATCAGTTTGATAAAGGAAATTATTCTTTTGCTGTTACACAGTCTTCTGTAGATGTTTCTATTCAAAATGCGGGTACGGATCCATTTAATCCATATGATTCTTCTAGAAATGTCTATATTGGTATGGAGGCTTACAAGGATAAGATTGCCATTTTTAATAGATTTCAAACAGAGCAATCTATCTATGAAAAAGGCGACAGTGATGATAAGAGATATTATTTTATTAGTGAATATACTTTAAAGGACATGCATGAGTTTGATGATAACCTCTTCATATACTATAATGAGGAAGCAAGTTACAGAGAAGGATATGAGATGCAGTATAAAGAATGGCTAAACGGCAGGATTAGTGCTGAAAAAACGTACGCAAAGCAGAATCCAAGTAAACAGCTAGTAGAATTTATCTATCAAACATATGATTATGTTGGCACCTATCCAGATAATGCGGAAGGGTATATGATTAATATTGTGAGGGCCGAGCTGCCAAAGAATGTGTTTGATAAAGCTTCTGGAATGGACAAATTAATTAATACGATAAGGCATCCAGTAGACACAGAGGAAGAAGACTATTGGTATTATTCGGACGATACAATTGTGGAAAGTTTCATCAAGTATTTACAAGACATTGATACAAGTGGTTCTTTAGATATTGTAAAATGGAAGAATGGTGCTTATTACAAATATGATAGAAGTTATGGAAGTTATAGAGAATACCTTGACTATGATACCTTCTTTGTGCTTCCAAGTGATGAAAAGGTTTTAACAGAGGAAGACTTAAAAGGTCTTGATATAGAGGCATTAAATACGGCATATAATGAGATTTTTGCTAGATATGGTCATGATTTCACAAACAAAAGCTTACGCTCCTATTTCTTAGGGCAATTATGGTATGCTATGGAATCTGGCAAAAAAGTTTCTGTAGAGGAACTATCTGATGTAGAAAAAGTAAATTTAGACTTGATTAGTAAAACAATTGCATTCTTAAGGTCTGGAGGAGTTACAGAAACATAGAATGTGACAGTGTAAATCAAAGGGGGATTTTTTAATGAATAAAAACGTTGGAATTTTAATTGCAGGAATCATAGTCATTGCATTGATTTGTGGTGGCGTTTATTATGGAGTAACTAGAAATAATATAGGTATCTTGTCGGATGGACAGAAATCTAAATCAGGAGAGATGGTAGTAAATTCAAATGATACAGAGGAAGACTTTGTGATTGGAGAAAGAGAAGCATTTTATACGGATGATGATTATCCTGTAGTAGATGGTTCTACCGCTACCATTCCTCTTGCGGAAGCTTTTGAAGCAGAATTTAAAGCAAAATCTGTAAATGATGTTAACATTAAGCATTCCACTACTCATCCGGCTTATGAAAGATTAATTTCTGGAGAAGTTGATTTGATACTAGTAACATATCCATCAGAAGAAGAGTTCAAAATGGCTGAAAAGGCTGGCGTTGAACTAGAAATCACTCCAGTGGTGAATGAGGCATTTGTGTTTTACAATAACATCCTAAATCCAGTAAAAAGCTTAACATTTGAGCAAATTCAAAAAATATATACAGGCGAAATTACTAACTGGAAGGAAGTTGGTGGAGAAGATTTACCAATCAAAGCATACCAAAGAGAACCAAATTCTGGTAGTCAAACAGGAATTTTAAAACTTGTGATGAAGGGTCTTAAAATGATGGATGCCCCTGTGGAAGATATCATTGGTGAAATGTTCTCTATTATTAGCTTGGTATCTGATTATGATAATGGTAAAAATGCCATTGGTTATTCTTACTATTATTATGCAACAACCATGTATGATATCATGGATAAAGAAATTGCAGATAGAATTCATTTATTAGGTGTCAATGGAATTGAACCAAATAATCAAACAATTAAAGATGGTTCTTATCCAATTAGAACAAATTATTATATTGTAATCAATGCAGCAGAACCTGAGGGAAGCCCAGCAAGAGTGCTTAAAGATCGTATGCTTGGTGAAAGAGGGCAAAAGGCAGCAGAAGCAGTTGGTTATGTTGGAATGTAGTACATCAAGTATTTTGTAAGGAGGAAAATTTGTATGAAAAGGACTTATGTAAGAGATGTAAAACTTGAGGAAAGAAATAGGGTAGAAGGATTTGTTGAGAATATTAGAAACAAAAAAACAATGGCCTTTCTTGTTGTGAAAGATACCACTGGAAAACTTCAAGTAACGATTGAAAAAGAAAAATATCCAGAAATAGCAGAGCAGATAGAAGGTTTGCTTCCACATTCTGTTATTTCAGTAGAAGGACTTGTTACAGCGAATGATTTTGTCAAAATGGGTGGAAAAGAAATGCTTCCAGATGCTTTAGAGGTGCTTTCTAAATCAGAGGCTCTTCCAATGGGAGATGATGCTAATATTGACACAAGACTAGATTACAGATGGGTTGATTTAAGAACAGATAAAAACACCTTAATCTTTAAGGCACAAACAGAAATGGTAAAAGCGATGCGTGAATTTGCTCTAAATCATAACTTTATGGAGATTCATACGCCAAAACTAATAGGTGCCGCAAGTGAAAGTGGTTCAGATGTTTTTGCAGTAAAATATTTTGATACAACTGCCTATCTTGCACAGAGTCCTCAATTCTACAAACAAATGGCTATGGCTGCAGGTTTTGAGAGAATATTTGAAGTAGGACCTGTGTTTAGAGCTGAGAAATCATATACGAATAAGCATGCCACTGAGTTTACAGGGTTTGATGTGGAGTTTAGCTATATTGAATCTTATGAAGATGTAATGAAGTTTGAAGAAGAAATGCTTACTTACGCTTTAGAAAAATTAAAGAATGCTTATGGAGAGGAAATTAAAGAGCTTTTTGGTGAAGAAGTAGTTGTACCAGCGTTACCATTCCCAAGAATGAAACTTGCTGATATATACAAAGAATTAGAAGCAAGATATGGATTTACGGTGCCAGAAGATGAGAAGAATGATTTAACCACAGAGGCAGAAAGAATGTGTAAGCAGCTTGCATTAGACATGTTTGGACATGAATTTTTATTTGTAACAGATTTTCCAAAAGACAAGAGAGCTTTTTATCACATGAGAAAAGATGATATTCCTCAGGGATATGATTTGATTTGGAAAGGTGTAGAAATTACAACTGGTGCACAAAGAGAACATCGATATGATGAATTAAAGGCGCAAGCAGATGAAAAAGGTCTTGGGGAAGACGTAAAGTTCTATCTAGAATTTTTCAAGTATGGTTGCCCTCCACATGGTGGATTTGGTCTTGGAGTAGATAGATTAACAATGCTTATCACAGGACTTCCAATTAAAGAAGTAGCATTCTTATTTAGAGGCCCAAATAGACTAACACCATAGTAAATAGATAAACTAAATGATGATAAAAATCCTCTTCATGATGGAAGATTCCTTCTAGCATGAAGAGGATTTTTTCATAATGCTTTTATTTTTCCACAGGCAATTTTCTTTCCAGCATTGCCACTTGGTTGGGTGGTGAAGTCATCTGGATTTTCATGGATGATAATGACTTTACCAATAATATCGTTTAACGTAAATCTATTAGTGAACACGGAAAGATAAGCATATCCTTGATTTCCGAAAAGCGGTGGTAAATCCCCTGTATGCTCCGGATGTGGACAGTGCTCTAAATTTAAGTGTGTTCCTGCATCTGCAAAGGGGTCTTCATTATTGCCAGTACAGGATTCTCCATTGTGAATGTGAAGAGCAAAGACTCTTTCATCACATCTACCCTCATCATGAGGTAATCCCCAAACTTCTACCGTTACTAATACTCCGTTATTTTTCTTTTTAAAAATAGCAGTACCTGTGATGTTTGAATATTCTGGACTTCCACTGATATTGGCAATCGCATAAGATGGATGAATGATATTGAGAATATTTTCCATATAAACCTCCCAGTAAAATAATTGTAATATATTATATGACAGGGAGGGGAAGATGTTAAACGGAAGATTTCCCATCACCAAGATATAGTTTCTGTTTTTCGAATAATGGAATTAAAATTCCACCGATTGCATTTCCTAAAACCATCACTAAAGTATAATCTAATGTTTTAACACTCCACATACCAGCTACTGAGAAATAAAACATATTAGCAATGCTGTGTTCAAATCCACATAAAATAAATACCGTAACGGCCAAGAAAACACTAGTATATTTCCCAAGTGTATCTTTTGAAACTCGGTATCCATTTACTGCTAAATACATTAAAAGCCCACAAAAGATAGAAAGTATCCAAATACTAACTGGTGAGTCATCCAGTTTTATGGTGCACATGCTTTGTGCCTTCGCGCAAATGACGGGATAGATTCTTGTATATTTTAAAAGATATCCCGTGAAAAAAGTACCAATAAAATTCCCGAATAGAGTAACAAAAACTTCTATGAGATACTTTAAGTCATTTTCTAATATATAACCCACTTTCCCTGTATATAGACTCATTCCATTTGTTAGAATCATAAATAAACCTATGGAGAAAAATATGGCACCTAACACTTTATTTTCTAGTGATAAAAATACAGTTCCTCCAATGCCTATCATAATACCAGCTAAAATACTTTTTATTAAATAATTAAAAACCTTATTCATAACCTTCACTTCCTTTTTGTGCATATCGTATCACATTATCACTATCGTTGTCTATCAAAAGTTATGATGGATTCATATGGACTAATTTTATAATCAATGATATAATATCAAAGAAAATTATGATACTGTTAAAGGAGGCTGGTTTCATGGAACCATTGTTTCAAATAACAACCAAATTTACCTTGGAAGAATATAAGAAATTTAATTATGCTATCCTGAAAAAGAGGCATGTATGGCCAATTTTAATTATAGCTGATATTTTAATTTTGCTTGGCGGAATTTTAGATGAAAATTTATTTTTGATTATATTTGCAGTTTTGTATCCACTTGTAGTATTATGGGTACAAAAGCGTAGTATACAGAAAATATTTGATTCGAATAAGGTAACTCAAAATATTGATGTAACTTATACATTTTATGAAGATCATTTTGAAGAAAAACATGAATCGGGAGAAGCAAGAATTACTTATGATAAGTTAAGTGAGATTATTGAAACAAAAACCAATTTTTATTTAATGATTGCGAAAAACCAAGGGTATATGCTTTCTAAAGAAAATATGCCTGAGGGGTTAATAGAATTTATAGAAAATATCAAAAAGAATCTAAAAAAGAAATAAGAAACATCACTGAAAAGTGATAAAATCAAATGAAAACATTGAAGGAGGATAAGTTTATGAAAAAAAGTTTAATGGTAATTACTTTCATCTTAGGATTGAATATTGGGATGTTATTTTCATCTGTACAAGCAGTTAATCGTTATGAGGATGTAATAGGAACTAGATACGAGGATGTGGTAGAGGAATTATCATCCAAAGACATTATTAATGGCTTTCCAGATGGAACCTTTAGGCCAAATGAAAATGTTACAAGAGCACAATTTGCAAAATTAGTTGTTGAAGTATGTAAATTGGAAAAGGGAAGTAGTACAGCAGTAGCAAGCTTTTCAGATGTGGATATGGATAATTGGGCTTATGATTATATCTATACTGCTGTTGCTAATAAAATTGTTGTTGGTTATCCGGATGGCACCTTTAGACCGGATAATGATGTTACTTATGAAGAAATCATGACAATGATTATTAGGGCACTAGGGATGGAAAAAGAAATTAATACAAATGATAGTGATTGGTCAATAGGATACATGCATGCTGCGGAAATAGCTGGATTGTTAAAGAACATGGAATATTTAGATTCTAGTAACACAGCAACAAGAGGTGAAACAGCCATTGCATTAAGAAACATGTTAACATTACTATCTTCTATGGAAGAAGGTTCTAAGAATGAATCTTCAAATCCAAATGAAGTGATTAATGATTCCAATAAAAATTCGGATGAAGATTCTGCAAAAGATGATGGTTCTAATACAGGTTTTAAGCTTAGTAGGAATAGTCTTGGAAACACAACTGGTGTAGAGTTAAATGGAAATGAGTATACCTTTGAAACCACAAAAAGTACTGCTGATATTGATATCTTTGATTATGAAGATGGCGTAGTTGTATTTTATGTGAAGACAAAGAAATCTGGTGAAAAATATTTAACTTTTAAATCAGGTCTTACCGTAGAGGAATTAAGAAATGCTGATGGTAATGCTACTGACTATGTAGAAGCCAAAAAGCAAGATATTGTTCGTTTTACAAACCTTGGTAATACAGTAATTAATGACAGTTTCATTAAGTCATATAAGGATTATACTTTTTTAGAAGTTGAAATTGAAGAGGATGCAGAAGTGGAAGATGAAAATCTTGTTGTAGGTATAGGTTCTACCATCAAAGTGGATGATGTGACATCTGATATTTTTGAAGAGGGAGACAGAATCATAGAGGACAAGCCAAATGAAGTAATTTATATTATTCGTGGACTTTCTGAAAGAATTGCTGAATAACTAGAAAGGAATCAAAATGGAAACACCTTTATATTCATATTATTTAAATCAGCTTGGAAATAATGACAGACCGGAATTTATGGAAAAATATTTAGAAACACCGTGTTTAAAAAGATTAAAAAAGGTGGCGTATTTTTGTGGAATGAACCGTGCATCCAAGAATGTATATCATTTTAAAGAATATATCACAAGATATGACCACTCACTATCGGTAGCATTATTAACTTGGAAATTAACTCATGATAAAAAGACCACTATTGCTGGTCTTTTTCATGATATTGGTACGCCATGCTTTTCACATGTGATTGATTACATGAATAAGGATTATGCAAATCAGGAAAGCACAGAAGAGTACACAGAAAAAATCATGAGAAATGATGAGTATCTACTGAAATATCTAAAAGAAGATGATATTGCGGTAGAAGATATCATTCATTTTAAACAGTATTCGATTGTAGATAATCATAGACCAAGAGTCTGTGCAGATAGATTAGATGGCGTTATTTTAACAGGTATTTCTTGGACTAAAGATGTAGAATATCATGATATCAAGAATATCATAGAAGATGTAACGATATTTCTTAATGAAGATGGAGAGCTTGAGATTGGCTTTTCTACATTATCTGTAGCTAAGCGTGTCTTGGATATTAGCAACCGTATTGATCTTTACTGTCATTCTAATGAAGATAATTATATGATGGAACTGCTTGCTGATATTACCAGAAAAGCGATTACATCTCGTATTGTGACATATCATGAATTATATACTTTAAATGAAGATGAATTATTTAAAAGATTGAAAAATAGTGATAATCCCGAAATTTTAGATAGTCTTGTAAAGTTTGAGACAATTACCATGGACCAAATTCCTCAAACAGTCGTGTTGAATGTAAAAGTAAGAGATTTGAATCCACTGGTTGGTGGAATAAGAATAAAGCAATCTGAAAAGGAGTAAATAGATTGGAAAAAGTAACGCATGATAATATTCAGCCTGTTTATCAGGAAGATTCTCAAATATTAATACTTGGTAGTATTCCATCGCCCAAATCAAGAGAATATGGTTTCTATTATGCACATCCACAAAATAGATTTTGGAAGGTGCTTGCTGATGTTTATGAAGAACCGTTTCCTTATACAATTGAGGAAAGAGTTTCTTTTCTATATAGAAATAAAATTGCATTATGGGATGTACTATCCTCTTGCATGATTGATGGGGCAGATGATAGTAGTATTAAAGAACCGATTGCAAATAATATCTCTGATTTATTAAAACATACCAATATTAAGAAAATTTATACAACGGGTCGAAAGGCATACGATTTATACAATAAATTGTGTTTTCAGAATACGGGAGTTCCTGCAGCATTGTTACCTTCCACAAGTCCAGCAAATTGTAGAGTAAAATATTCAGAGCTATTATCAGCTTATCAAATTGTAAAGAAGGGGGAGTAATATGAAAAATATATTGATAGAATATCCAAGGTGTTCCACTTGTAAAAACGCTAAAAAATGGCTTTTAGATAATGGTATATTATTTGAAGATAGAAATATTGTGGAAAATACACCATCTAAAGAAGAATTATTAAAGTGGATTGATGCTAGTGGCATGGAAATCAAAAAATGGTTTAATACCAGTGGATTAAAATATAAAGAACTAGATTTGAAAAATAGGCTTCCTCATATGTCAGATGAGGAAAAGGTGGAATTACTTGCAAGTGATGGGATGCTAATCAAAAGACCAATTTTTATTTTACATAATCATGTATTGATTGGCTTTAAAAAAGAAATTTGGGAAACAGTAATTGAAAATGAAAATTGAAACTCTAATTGTGAAAATAACCAGATATTTTTCTGGTTATTTTTTGTATTGTAATAAAAAGAAGGATATGATAATCTTATAAATAAGAAATATATTAAAAATACAAGAAAGAAGGTGAATAAAATGGGTATTAGAGAAAGCGCTTATCAGCAACAAGCTAAAAGAATGGACGCAACATTAGAATGTAAGAAAATATCTGATGCAAGAAGATTTATCAACAAACAGATAAATTATCTAGAAAAGAAGGCTATTAATAATATGAAAGTACAGATTTTTGCAGATTTTAATGATAAGAAATTTGAAGATTCAAATTGGTGGGAATAAATAGAATAGTGCAGACGGTAAAAGAGGATGTACTTTTTTTTAGCGCATCCTCTTTTGCACAAAATAAAAGTTTTGTGCAATGTATTGAAATCTTTTTTGGCATTTGATATAATATTCTCATGCAATCACATTCAAGCTGATTCTTGCATTATTCCTAGTATTTGCTGACTTTAATAATATTTTTACATATATATTTAATCTTTTTAATTATTCTATCTATGATAATTTGATAAATTTTGATTTTTGACTTTTTATTTTATGTATTTTAAATTATCTTTTTATATTTGATATTTTTATGATATGGCTATTTTTAATTTTTAATTTAAAAATTTACACGATTCACATTTATTTAAAATTTTTTATTTAATATAATCATTATTAATTTAGTATGATTATTTTTTGATTATTTTACTTATTTTTGATTATTTTTAAATTTGGTCAATATTTTAAAAGGTAAAGTTATACCACCCACATCAAAAAAATCGATTTTAGGCAATCCTCGTGCGTCATTTTTACCTTTGATTTTTTCATTGTCAAAATCATGTGTATTTTATACTTGAGGATCATTTAGATAATGTTTACTTTTCATTTTTCAAATGATATTCTATAGATTAGATATTGTATTTTAATATTTTATATTCATTACTAATTAATTCATTTTGATGTTTCATAAATAGATAATCAATTCTGGAGGTTTAAAATGTTTGATAATAAATTACCAAAATTACTAAGAGATTATTTAAATTATAGTTCTAACTTAAATAAATCTGAAAATACAATTCGCGAATACAAATATGATTTAACGAATTTCTTAAAATATTTAAAATATCAGGAAGTTAGATTAGATAAGCCTAAAAATTTTACAATTGATGATATTGAAACGATTTCTGATATTGATTCAAAATTCTTGAATCAAGTTGACATAAATGATTTATATGCATATATGACATATTTAAAAGAT